>NZ_CAJCHS010000244.1 GCF_903970205.1 Nevskia soli
TCGGACTAGCGGGCGGCTTGCTCGCGCCCTGGCTGCTGGGTGAGTTGGCCGCGCGCACCGGAGTATGGGCCGTGACCACGCTGCCGGCGTTCGGGACCTGCATGGTGATGCTGCTCCTCGGCCTTATCTGGCTGCATGCGAAGATGACCGGTGAATGAAGCTCGCGACCGCGCTGTTTGTTGCTGCCGCATTGCATCCGGCGAATGCGGCGGCGCCCATTTCGCAGCGTTGTGCGCGCATTCTCGCGCAGTCGCCGATCGCGAAGACTGGATTCGTCGGCATGTTGGTGGAAGACGGCGGGGGCCGTCGCCTGTTCGCTGTTAATGCCGATCGCGCGTTCGTTCCGGCGTCGAACACCAAGCTGTTTTCCACGGCGTTCGCGCTGGAGCGGCTCGGGCCCGATCACCGCTTCGAAACTCGCGTTGAGCAGCGCGGGGACGATCTGGTGCTGGTGGGAACGGGGGATGCGAACCTATCCGGCCGGGTGATGCCTTACGTCGTCAACTCCGAGCCGGGTCCGGCGCTGACCGTGATCGACGAACTCGCCGTGCAAGTGGCGGACCACGGGATTCACGAGGTCGCCGGCGACGTCATTGGCGATGACACTGCTTTCGTTTACGAACCGTACGGTAAAGGCTGGACTGCCGAAGACGTCGTAACCGGCGACGGTGCCCCGGTAAGCGCTCTGATGGTCCACGACAACACGATTTCCGTCCGGATAACGCCCACCGTGGACGGCACGCCCGCAACTGTCGCTTTCGATCCGCCGACGCTTCCGTTCGAGGTCAACGCGAAAGTCACCACCGGGACCGCGAGCGAAGTCCATCAGCGTCGTTTGCCGTACACGAATCACTGGGACCTTTGGGGCACGATCAAGGCCGGCGATCCGCCGTTCAACGAGAAGCTGGGCGTGGACGATCCCGCCTTGTTCGCGGCGCAAGCGCTCAAATACTCGCTGGAACAGCACGGAGTCGCGGTTCGCGGAAGCATTCGGGCTATCCATCGGGAGAACGACTCCGACGCGCCGCAGCAGGCGGGCCAGACCGTTGCCACGCACGAGTCGCTGCCCTTGATCGAAGACTTGCGCGTGACCAATAAGACCAGCCAGAACGCGCACGCCGATCTCTTACTGTCGGACGTCGCCGGGTCGCGCCGCAGCGGTTTGCAACAGCTCGGCGCCTTTCTGGGCGGAATCGGCATTCACGCGGACCAGTACTGCTTCTATGACGGTTCCGGCATCTCACGTTTGAACTTAGTAACCCCCGCGGCGGTAATCACACTGCTGACCTATATGGCCCACTCCGCTCACGCCGCGGACTGGATAAGCACCTTGCCGGTCTCCGGTGTCGATGGGTCATTGAGCGACCGCATGACGCGTCCCAGAGTCAAAGGCCGGATTATGGCGAAGACGGGAACTCTCATGCACACCAGCGCGCTTTCGGGCTATGCGCAAACCCGCTCCGGGCGACGGCTGACGTTTTGCATTTTCGTCAACAACGCCTTCGCCGATGCCGAAGCGCGGCATGAGCTGATTGATAAACTTTGTGCAGTACTGGTTGACTAAGAGGGAACCCGACACGAATGCCGATTTACGAATACAAATGCGAATCCTGCGGTAGCAAGTTCGAGAAGCTCGTGCGCCGCTCGGAAGAGACGGCGTCGCTTGCCTGCCCTTCTTGCGGAGAGACGCATCTCGATCAGCAATACTCGACCTTTGCCGCGCGCGCAAACGGCTCTGCGTCCCCGTCGTCGTCTGCGTCCGACATGCCATCGTGCCCCAGCGGCATGTGCAGCAACCCTGCATTTTGCGGACGGAACTGACGGGTGGCTTCGGCAGAAGATCGCATTCTAACTCCGGACGCGCGGGCGTTCCTGGAAGCTCTCTCGCGCCGTTTTGAATCGTCCCGCCGGGCGATGCTGCATCGGCGGGTGCTTCGCCAGCAGGAAATCGATGCGGGCGATTTCCCGAACTTCCTTCCCGATACGGAATCGGCGGTTCGAAAGGAATGGTGGGTGGTTGCCCCGATTCCGCCGGAACTGGAAGACCGGCGCGTCGAGATCACCGGTCCCACCGACCGGAAGATGATTATCAACGCGCGAAACTCCGGCGCCAACGTGTTCATGGCGGATTTCGAGGACGCCAACTCGCCGACCTGGTCGAACATGATTGAGGGCCAGGTCAATCTGATGGACGCGGTGCGCGAGACCATCGCTTACCGCAGTCCCGAAGGTAAGGACTATGAGTTACACGAAAATCCGGCGGTTCTGATGGTGCGCCCGCGGGGATGGCATCTGGTGGAGAAGCATTTCCATGTCGATGGCCTGCCGATCTCAGCTTCGCTGTTCGATTTCGGTCTATACTTCTTCCATAACAACGCCGAGTTACTGTCACGCGGGACCGCTCCTTATTTCTACTTACCTAAGCTGGAAAATCATCTCGAAGCGCGTTTGTGGAATGACGTTCTCTTGTTCGCGCAAGAGTATTGCGGCGTGCCGCGCGGCACGGTCCGGGCGACCGTTCTTATTGAGACAATAACCGCGGCTTTCGAGATGGACGAAATCCTATACGAACTGCGCGAGCACTCGGCGGGACTTAACTGCGGCCGTTGGGATTACATCTTCAGTTACATCAAGAAGTTCCGTAACTATCAGGACCGCGTGCTGCCGGACCGCTCGCAGGTAACTATGGATCGTCATTTTCTGGCGAGCTATGTGAACCTGCTTATTCAGACTTGTCATAAGCGCGGGATCCACGCGATGGGCGGCATGGCGGCGCAGATTCCGATCAAGAGCGATGCGGCGGAGAACGAGCGAGCGCTCGGTCGCGTCCGTGAAGATAAGTTACGTGAGGTGCGCGCGGGGCATGACGGGACCTGGGTCGCTCACCCCGGACTGGTCGCGATCGCGAAGGCGGTGTTCGACGATCATATGCCGGGGCCGAACCAGATCGGCGTGAGGCGTGAAGATGTCTACGTCACTCAGCAGGACTTACTGGAGACGCCCGCCGGAACGATCTCGGAACTGGGCATTCAGATGAACATTGATGTGGGTTTGGAGTATCTGAACGCGTGGCTGCACGGGTCGGGCGCGGTGCCGATTTACCACCTGATGGAGGACGTGGCGACATCCGAAATCTGCCGCGCGCAGTTATGGCAATGGGTGCATCATGGCGCGAAGCGGGACGACGGCGCGGCGATTACGAAGGAGATGTTGCTGGAGTCGATCAGAGTTCGAGCGAAGGCGATGCCGGAAGCGGTGGAGTTGTTCGAGCATTTAGTCGCCGACGAGCATTTTGCGGAGTTTTTGACGTTGAAGGCTTACGAGCGCTTGCCGTAATCGCACGCTAGGCCTGGGCTCCTAGCGAAGCTGACTAAATCACCCGAGTTTTTGAAAGCGACATAGCATCATCTGACATCGGGCGTTGCCATCCGCGAAACAGCAGGAAATTATCGATCATGCCTCGCGGCTGTGTGAAGAATGTGGCAAAGCTTCCCCCTGGATGTTCTAAGTGGGAAGATCGTATCTGAAGCATCCATGAAGCGTTCCGATCCTTTTGAAACCCGCGCGCGTGAACTTGCCATTGCCGCCGGAATCGACCCCGATTCCCGTGTTGAGCGGGCCGGTATGAAATCCATGCCGGCGTGGTGTGCCTATCGCCAAACCGCGCGCGAAGAGAAGGTCGCGGCCGACGCCGTTGAGTTAGCCGCCGAACTCCCGCCGCAAGCGGAGGAATATCGGGATCGTCCCTTGCGTATCTTCGGGAATCATGAAGAGGGCACCATCGCGCAGATGCGTAATTGCATGAGCGTCGGCAACACCGTCGCGGGTGTAATCTGCGCCGACGGTCATCTCGGCTATGCGCAGCCGGTCGGCGGAGTTATCGGTTACGAGAAGCAGATTAGTATCTCCGGCGTGGGATTCGATATCGGCTGCGGGAACATGGCCGTGCGCCTTGACGTACCTTTCAGCGCTATCGCCGATCGCGCGCCCGGCATCCTCGAGGACATTCGCAAGGTAATCTCGTTCGGGATCGGCCGTTCCAACAACGAGCGCGTCGAGCACGAATTGTTCGACGATGACGAAGCCTGGCAAGCATCGGGAATGCGCGATTACAGGCAGAAGGCAGAGGCGCAGCTCGGAACGGTCGGCTCCGGCAACCACTATGTCGACCTGATGGAGGATGAAGGCGGTTACGTCTGGATAGGGGTTCATTTCGGAAGCCGCGGCCTTGGCCACACCAGCTCAACCCGTTACCT
>NZ_CAJCHS010000245.1 GCF_903970205.1 Nevskia soli
CTCGAACATGCTCGCGAAATCGTCGTTCCCTTCCACGGTGCGGATGATGAACTTGCGGTAATCCGCCTTTTTCATCTTGCCTTCTTCCCAGACGACCATGCTGGCTACTTTGTTGGTCCCTTGAATATGCGAGATGTCGAAGCATTCAATCCGGTGGGGCGCGGACGAGAGACCGAGGGTCTCCTGAAGCGCTTCATAGATAGCTGCCGCGGCCGGCTTGCGGATGCGGAAGCGGGCATCGAATGAATGCTTTGCATTATTCCGGGCGAGATCCAACATGGCTTTCTTCTGGCCGCGCTGGGGCGTGAGTATCTCGACCTTTCGGCCGCGCTTCTCGGTCAGAAGCTCCTGCATGACTTCGCGATCTTCGAAGTCAACCGGGACGTGGATAATCCCGGGTACGTACTGTTGATCGAGGTAGATTTGCAGGAGAAGACTAGATAGAAACGCCGGTTCTTCAAACTCGACTTGATCTTCCCAATAGAACTCGCGCCGGTCCACGATCTGTCCGTGGCGCAGGTGAAACAAATTCACGGCAACCAGCGGAGGCTCGGCATGCACGGCGAAGATATCAGCATCATCGCCCGAAGCGGCGGCCATCTTTTGACGCTCGTCCATCTCTTCTACAGTCGAGAGCAAGTCTCGCCATGACGCCGCTTCCTCGAAACGGGTGTTGGCAGCCGCATCCTGCATCCGGAGCCGCAGTTCACGGGCGAGCTCGCCGGTGCGCCCGTCCAGAAACATGCGGACGTCCCGCACGGCCCGCGCGTACATCTCTTCGGTCGTGAGGCCCTCGACGCAGGGTCCCAGACACCGGTGGATGTGATACTCCAGGCAAGGCTTCGGGTGGAACCGGGTCAGATCGACTTTGCACGATGGAATCTTGAAAAAGCGGTGAATAAAGTGGACCAGGCGATGCGCCAGATTGCCCGGGAAAAAAGGTCCGAAGTAGGTGCTGCCGTCTTTTATTAACCGCCGCGTAACATACACGCGGGGGAAGCGTTCGTGGGTCAGCTTGATGTAAGGGTAAGTCTTGTCGTCGCGGAGTAGGACGTTGAACCGCGGCTGATACTGCTTAATCAGGTTGTTCTCGAGAGCGAGCGCTTCTTTCTCGTTGTCGACCAGAATGTAATCGACATCGCGGGCTTCCGCGATCAGCGTTCCGGTCTTCACATCATGCAGGCGGTCGGCGTTGAAGTAGCTGCGAACGCGCGCTCGGAGACTCTTGGCCTTGCCGACGTAAATCACCTTTCCGGCGGCGTCTTTGTATAAGTACACGCCGGGCGCAAGCGGCAGTTGAGCAGCCTTTTCGCGCAGAGTTTCAGGGGGTACTACGGCGGGCAATATACTTCTAATTATGGCACTTCTCGTTGTTTTACTTGGCTTGGGATGGCCGGCGCAGACCGCGCCGCCGGCTCCCAAACAGGATCAAAACATCCCGGAGGAGGACGCGGCCGTAAAACCGAAAGATTACACTTTTAACCCGCTGCAAGCCGTGCATGAATTGAAAGCCGGCGACTACTATTTCCATCGCGGCAAATTGCCCGCGGCCGCGGCGCGATATACCGAAGCTACGCGATGGAATCCGCAGAATGCGGAAGCCTGGTTCAAACTCGGCCTCGCCGAAGAAAAACAAGACGACGCGAAACAGGCCAGGATGGCTTATGAAAAGCTGATCTCTCTCGAACCGAATTCAAAACGGGCGAGCGAGGCCCGGAAGCATCTGGAACAGCTGCATTAGTCTGAAAACTTTACAAATTTCATAGCCGCTCCCGGCGCAACTACCTCAAAACGCGAGGGTTCAGAAGAGTTACCGCAGGCGGCAAATCCCACCTGCCGTGTAAGTATTCACACATCGAATCGCGGGGGAAATATGACTGCAGCATTTTCGCGCGTGATTTCCGTGCGCGCGCTTTGCATCCTTGTGCCAAGCTTGTTTGTTCCAGTTTTGTCAGGTGCTGCAAGCCCGGTATTGACCATCGCAGTCGCGGGAGTTACGAATACACAAGCGATCCTGACCTATACGGCGCCAAACGCCGAGGCGTGCTCCGTGCAAGTAAGTACCAACTCAAACTTCGTTCCACTGGCTTATGACGTCGATCCGACTAAGTTCACGGGAGCGAACCTGGACAGCCGCGCGGAGATCGGATCGCGCCTAACACGGGTCTTCGTGATCGGGGCGCGGGTAGCGCAGCGCGCTTCGGATCAAAACTTTTACTCTCGCGCGCTGCAACAGGGGACGCTCTATTACTACGCCGTTACTTGCCCCGGCGGAGCCTCCGGCAGCGGCCAATTTACTACCGCCACTCTCGCCTTCGGGGACTCTTATGCGGATCCGCTACCCGTCGATCCGACGAATCCGGGTGAATACGCCTGGCCGACCCTGAGCCTGACGGACCGGACGCAGCAGATCGTGGATCCGCAGACCGGCGTGTTGCTGCGCCGCATGTCTTTGCCCGAGGATCGGAATCTGCCGACGACGAAAGCGGCCTTCGGCAACGTTCGCACCACCGCATGGGCGAACGGCTCCGCGGCCCTGAGCAACACCGATGGAAAAGCCTCGGCGACCATTACCGGAAGCTCCGCCCCGTTGCTTCTGCTGCCGCAGAATAACGTGACTTTCTACGGGTACATCAACGACTTCAGCGGAACTCACGGGAACAACAACGCATTTCTGAACTGGTTTCAGGTAACTCTAAACGCGGCTACATCGAACAGCGGATGTGCGACTAACCCCACTGCGAATTGCAATATTCAGGTTTGCCTCACGATCGATGGGGTGAACTGTAATCCGAACGGTAAGACCTTTTCGCAGGCACTTACTCCGACGCTGACTAACTACACGTTTGGAACCTCAGGCACGGCAATCGACCTCTGGCAGAACGCCGGACAGCGTCCGTTCAACGGAACCGAGATCGCGATCCGGCAGGGAAGCGTGCACTGCACGGGGAGTTCAACCGTAACGTGGGCCGGCGGCGACTACTTTGCGACCTTCTGGACCGCGGGATCGGTGATCACAATCAACGGCATCAACTATCCCATTCAACAGGTGATTAACACTGAAAACCTGCAACTAAGCGGAACTTGCCCCTCCACGGATGGACAATCCGTCGCTTATACCGGGATGAACTTCGGTGTGATCGTGCGGAAACAAACCACTAGTCCGGACACGGTTTCGATCCAATATGTGAGCGCGAATTACGACAACGGTGTTTTTCCCGACTTCGATTACACGGGCGAGTACGACCTGTGCAGTGTAAGTACCGTGGTGGGGCCGACGGGTAACGCGGGCTACAACTGCTCCATGCTGCAAAACGGGCAAGTGTTTTGGGTAGACGGAACGACCGCGGAGGCGCAATTGATCGCGCTAAATCAGGGTAACTTTGGGAGCATTTACACTTCCAGCTGCGGATCGTTTGACTCCATCGTCTTCGACGCGAGCGATCCGGATACCTGGTACTGCGGCGGCGCCTACCCACAGCGGATGCAGTATTTCGGGAGTCATTCCGCTCCGGCCAATACGCTGTTCCCGGGCTACCTGCAGGAACAAGTGAATCTTCCGACGTGTAATTCCCCGAGCTCGCCGACCAATGAGCCGTGCCTCATCATTACCGGACTTACCGGCACTACACCGATCGGGACTCTGATCGCGGCCTTCGATCCGACCTTCGATACCGCGGCGTTCAGCCAGCCGTACCTGTCTCACGTTGAGAACGGACTTCTCGTAATTCGCTGTTGGCGGGGCAACTACGGAAGCATCGGGTGGACGGTGTTGTTCGACCCGAAAGCCACGTCCAACAGTGAGCCGAACAATGCGGGCTGTGTCGGCGGTGGCCGTCCCGGTTGTGTCGTGGGGGCCGTGAAATCGTGGACCGCTCCTGCCGCGCGCTGGTGCGCGTTGAAATCGAACGACCCCATGTATGTGAACGGATGGTCGGCCCTGGGCGGTTACGGATGGGGCGCCTTGGGCAGCGGCCAAGCGGGAATGGGTCCCTACCTTTCGACCGTGAATGACGGGACGGCTTTCAGCACAACTCTGAAAGCTCCAGGCGGTCCGACAACTTGCCCGGCGAACTCATTGGGTGTCAAGGGGACTCAATGTACCACGGTTCGGGTGGATGGTCAGCCTTATAACCCGTACCCTTGCGTAACTTCTCCTCAGGACTGCGGAGGTGAAATAGAGAGCGGCGCGCCGGGCGCCATAGGCAATGCCGCCGTCGGCGATTTCTTTCAGCTGAACGACAACGGAACCGAAACTATGCGTCTGATTGCGATCGGCGGAACTAATAACACCGAGTGGACGTTTCAGCGCGGTTATAACAACGTGATTAGTTCCAGCAGCGCCAATCCACAACTAATCACGCAGTGCAATGCGAATCCGCTCCCCGCGAACGTAAACGGCGGCTCCGAATGGTATTGGAACTACGCAGCGGACCCGCACGGCCTCGACGTGAATGGCGCAACTACCATTGACGACCCTAACGGACTGGAAGCGCATTTCTACATTGAGAATCAGTCGATGGTGAATAGCTATACGCTGGACAAGGCGTGTGGTCCGCCGTCGGCGGTGTGCTATCAGGACCGGCCGTTCCAGTCCATCCCGCAGCTTGTTTCTGAAGGTCCAACCACTGTTCAAACGACCAACCCGGCGTTCAACGGGGTTATTCCGGTATCGTTCGGTAACTGGACCCAATCCCATCCCGCCGGTCCGGGTTGGAGTGCGAGCGGGCAGAGTACGGCCTATTTTTACGATGGCCGGCCGTTCAATGGCGGACCGCTTTCCGGCTCGGCCACGAGTAATGGATCGAACCCCGCGACACTCGTGACCGGAACGCTATGGAAGTTTACCGCGGCTCAGGTTCCGCAGCTTCACCGCAAGATAAATGCGACGTTCGCGTTCAGCGGGTCGAAGGCTCTACTCGATGTGAGTAGTCCGCAGCAGGGGGCGGTCATTACCGGAACCGCAGCCGATCAGTATCAATACTGTGTCGCGGATGTCGCGGGAGAATGCATCAGCGGGTCCGCCGCCGGCGATGTGTATATTAACGCGCCCTATGTGGAGTATCCGTTTTGTAACTTCCCGTCGCAGGCGTCGAATATGGCCGATGAATACGACCTCTGCATCGGAGACAACGGGATGATTTATAACTCCCTCACCCAGATGAACAACACCGTTGTGGACCCGGCGGGCACAAACGAGCGCATGCTGAGTAAAGGACTCTCGCGAGCGCGCATTACAACCGCATTCTGGCACCCGCATGCCCTCGCAGATTCGAAGTGGTTGTACTTTAAGGACGATTATGCGCAGGATATCGGGGACATGATCCTGTTGCTGCAAGTACCTTCCGGTGTCCCGGATT
>NZ_CAJCHS010000246.1 GCF_903970205.1 Nevskia soli
GTCCAAACGAGGCGCGCGTGCGGTGTCACTTCGAGGTACGTGCCGAAAAACTCCATCGTCGAATCTTCGTGGCGAAACACCAAACGATACTGCCCCCCAACGCGAACATCCATTTCGCAGGAAAGGAGGGTCTGTCCATACGATTTTGGTACCCACCACCTCCTGAATAGTTCTGCCTGGGTCCACGCCTCGAACACGAGGCGCGCAGGCGCGTTGACGGTGCGCGTGACGACGAGTTCGCGCTCGGACTTCCGCTCCACCCCCGTGCCGTTCTTCGTGGGGGCGGCCTCACTTTCTCTTCTTACGTCCATTTGCTTTCTGTTTTAATTCCTCGACAACAATGTCCAACTCTTCGAAGCGGGCGGCCCAGAGCTGGCGATACCTCTCGATCCATGCCGCCTCTTCTTCCAGTCCGCGCAGCCCGAGCTTGCAGGTCCGCACGCGCCCGACCTTCTCTGTGCTGACGAGCCCCGCCTGCTCTAAGACGCCTACATGTTTCTTCATGCCCGTGAGGGTCATGTGGAACCTCTCGGCAAGGGCTGTGATCGAAGCGTCCGCACGCCCGAGTTGCTCCAGAACGCCGCGGCGGGTGGCGTCCGAGAGCGCGCCGAACGAGGCATCGAAGCGGGCTTGGCCATACTGAACCATACGGTTCAGTATACAGCATGGGTGACGGCGTGCAATGGGAAGCTGAGCGCCCGCTGCGTTGCCCGGGGATCCACCTACACTCACGATCAACGGCGTAGCGTTTTCCGGAGAGGGCAAACCAGTTCGAAAGGCCACTGGCTACGAACAGGAAAGGCTGAAGCCGCGCTATCCCACATCGGGTTCGCGGGCTGCGCGCGCCGAGCTTCCGACGCCCATTGGAGCGTATCGGTGACCCACAGATTTCTGCGACGAGGCCTTATTTGAGTAAGGATCGGCAACCTTCACTTGATAAACCTCGGAAACTATTGAATAGGTGCTTGGTGCGAACGATGATACCCGACGTTGAATAATAACGATGAGTGGCTCGCCATCTTCAAAGCGGTCACCGCCTTGGACACTGCGATTGAAACGTTGGTCGACCGGGACCGTAGCCGCCTTGAAAATTCGCGACAAATCGTGTCCGGAACATGGTGACGTCTTGGAACATATAGAATAAGCCCATGCCACTAGCGCCGCTACGCGCAATCTTGATTGCCAGCGCGTTCCTACCAACTATGACTTTTGCCGCCAACTACCAGGCCCAGACTTCCCAGCAGGACGGGATCGATATCGTCCGGCTCACCGACACCGCGCACCATACAGAGGTGCTCATCGTACCTTCATTCGGCAACAATGCCTACTCGATGAAGGTCAACGGGCACGAGATTCTGTACCTGCCCGCCCGCTCGCTCACCGACTGGAAGGCGAAACCGGATTTCGGCGGGGTGCCGTTTCTGTGGCCCTGGGCGAACCGGGTCGACGGGATGGCTTACTGGGCGAATGGCAAGAAGTACTTGCTGAACCCCGATCTGGGTAACCTGAGGTACGATCCGAACCAACTGCCGATCCACGGCCTGCTCGCGTATTCCGACCTATGGCACGCGAGCGATATCAAGGCCGATGCGCATAGCGCTCACGTCACCAGCCAACTTGATTTCTGGAAGTATCCGGACCTGATGGCGCAATTTCCGTTCCCGCATACTCTGCGGGTGACTTACCGGCTGCATGATGGCATTCTCGACGTGACCACGAATATCCAGAATGCGGGTATGTCGCCGATGCCCGTGGCTCTGGGATTCCATCCTTACTTCCAGTTAGACGACTCGCCGCGCGACCAATGGACGGCGCACTTAGCCGCACACCAGCATCTAGTGCTGAATGATAAGCTGATCCCGACGGGCGAGATGAAGCCGATGGACTTACCCGATCCTTATCCGCTGGCCGGACATCAGCTCGACGATGGTTTTACGGACTTAGTCAAAGACAGCACGGGTAACGTCGATTTCTGGGTACACGGGAAAAACCAGCAGATTACCGTGCGCTATGGGCCCAAGTTCCCGGTGGCTGTGGCGTACGCGCCACCGGGCAAGAGTTTCATCTGTTTTGAGCCTATGGCTTCATTGACGGATGGTTATAATCTGGCGCATGACGGAAAGTGGAACGGCCTGCAAAGTATTCCGCCGGGCGCGACTTGGGAAGAGACGTTTCAGATCCGCCCGTCCGGGTTCTGAGGTCTGTCGCCGCCCGTCCCCGAACGGTCAGCCGGTAAGACGGCGGCCGTTCGGGACGTTTGGGAATCCTCTCCAGATAGCCCAGGCTACACAGCTCGTGTAAGATGCGCCGTGTGGCGTGGTCCGTGCCCGCCCATGACTTAAGAATTCGGACTGTCTGTAAGATACGCCGGTCTTGTTCGCTCATAGCGTCCTAGTGACTGGGTATCGGGATAGCCGGGAACGCGGGCGTGTCGGGGCCGTCTGCCGGGAAAAATGCCAGGCAGGAGAAGCTTTCGCCCAATGGGTCTTGTGTCGAGAGTTCCGATACTCCGGCGATGATTCCCCTGTTGTTCTTGACCGGCCAGGCGACGACGCTGTTGGTTCCGCCGAGTGTGCCGAGGTCAATCTTGAAGCCGTTGGTCCATACTGTGGCGTGGAAGCCGGGGTTGTCCGCCAGGTTAGCGGAGCCCATGGCCCCATCGCGGTTGTTGATCGTGTTGGCGATGCTTGAGGTTCCCCCGGGTGTACCGAGGCTCATTACTTGATAAGTAGTCGTTTTGTCCTGGGCGGTGAGCCGAACGGAACTTAGCGACAAGGGGAATAGAGCCATGGCGGTCGAAAGTGAAAGCGAGTGTTTCATAAGTTCTCCTGATTGGCTTGAAGCAAGAACCGGAGCGCCGGTTCGTCTGTGCCATCAAGATATTTCGTTCCACGGGACAATGTTGGACGTTTGCGGACGTGTCTGTCGGGCACTCGTGGGGTAGCGTGGTCCGAAAACGTCCAACAGGCCGGCTGCCGCGGGGCTATCATATGTCGCGAGGTGAATGAAGCTCGATCTGCAAGTGTGCTCCCGGGCTCGACTGTCGCGGGATCCGCGATTCGACGGCAAGTTCTTTATCGGCGTGCGGGGAAGCCGAGTCTACTGCCGCTCGATTTGTCCGGCGCCGACAGCGAAAGAGGAGAACTGCCGCTATTTCGCGACGGCGGCAGCAGCCGCGGAGGCAGGCTATCGCCCTTGCCTGCGTTGTCGACCGGAGTGTTCTCCCGGAACTCCAGCTTGGCTTGGTACTTCAAACACGGTGTCGCGCGCTCTGCGTCTAATCAGCGAGAGCGGGTTGGAGGACGGCGGAGTCGAAGGGCTCGCGGATCGTTTGGGAGTAGGGTCGCGGCATCTTCGCCGGCTGTTTCTGCAGCATCTCGGGGCTACGCCGATTGCTGTGGCGCAAACACGGCGGCTACACTTCGCAAAGAAGCTGATCGATGAAACAAGTCTGCCGATGAACCAGATTGCTGTTGCCTCCGGTTTCGGCTGTGTGAGGCGGTTTAACGCGGGTATCTTACAGGCGTTTCATCGGACGCCCACTCAAATCCGGCATCTGGCCCGGCAGAAGACGTTGGAACCGGAGAACCAATATGTGTTCCGCCTCCAGTTCCGTCCGCCCTATAACTGGAAAGGTATGCTGGACTTCCTGGAAGCGCGCGCTACGCCCGGGGTTGAGGCCGTGGAACTTGGTATGTACCGGCGTTCGATCGCCTGGGAAGGTTCCTACGGTTTTATGGAAGTTTCGCACGATGACGACCATGATGCACTGAATGTACGAGTACAGTTCGGTAACCCGCGCGCTTTGTTCTTTATCATTGAGCGCATCCGCGCCATGTTCGACCTGAATGCGGATTGGGGAGCTATGCTGCGCACCCTGAATGCAGACGCTGAGTTAGCCGGACGTATTGAGTCGAATCCGGGACTGCGAGTTCCAGGCTGCTGGAACGGTTTCGAGCTTGCTGTGCGGGCGATTCTTGGACAACAGATTACCGTTCGCGGAGCAACGACTTTGGCCGGGAGACTCGTGGATAAGTTTGGGCAGCGTATCTGCGGATTGGGTAGTCTAACTCATCTCTTTCCACCCCCCGACGTTCTTGTCGAGGCCAAATTAGAAACGATCGGTCTGCCAAGCGCGCGGGCGGAGACGATCCGGAAGTTTGCGCGTGCGGCAGCCTGCGGGCAGGTGCGCTTCGACGGCATCGTCGACTTTGAAGCTTTCCGAAATTGCTTATGCGAGATCCCGGGTATTGGGGCTTGGACAGCTAACTATGTCGCGATGAGGGCCCTCGGCGAGCCGGATGCCTTCCCGTCCACCGATATCGGTCTGATGCGCGCGATGCGAATGCGTAGCGCGCGAGAGCTCGAACGCCGCGCGGAGGTTTGGCGTCCGTGGCGGGCTTACGCCGCCATGTACTTGTGGAGCATGGGGCCGAGTTCAGTCAGTAAACAGCGCGTGATAGATCAGGTGAGTAGCGGTATCCAGCCAGCGGTTTAGCTCCGGTTTCCGCATAAGTGCGGCTTGGGCTAGAAGGCTCCAGAAGAATTGGTCCATGACTCGCGCGAGGGTTCTGATATCGACTTCGGTTCGTGCGCCCGGCATCCTTTGTAGCAGATCGAACAACTTAGTAAGTCGCGCCGTGGTCCACTGTTGGATTTCTCGCTGCTTTTGCGCTAGCTCCGTATCGGAGAGTACCGCTTCCTGCCAGGCCCGGTAAGCTCCGAGATAGTGAAGATCGTGAGCGAACGCACTAGATAGAAGCGTGTGCAGCATCGTGCGCGGGTCGGGTGCGGTTTGAGGCTGAAGACCGAGTCCGCTTAGCTTGTCTAACAGTTCATCCATGAGAGCGATCACCAGCTGCCTTTTTGAGCGGAAGTGCTGGTAAAAGCTACCTACCGCGAGACCGGCTTCCTCGGCCATGTGGGGATGGGCTATCTCTCATGGACTCTCGCAGTTGTGATCGCGGGCGGGCGCAGATCGGCAATTCCTTTCGTGGCGAGCTTTGTGATGGTGTCTTGGGATTTATCCATGGAGCCTGTCTGGGCAACCGTTGTGCATGCCTGGAAGTGGCTCGATGGCGGTCCGTACTTTGGCGTGCCGCTTTCGAACTTCACGGGTTGGTTTCTTACGGTCTGGTTGATTTATCAGCTGTTCGCGCTGTTTCTGGGGCGAGGATCGAGTACGATCAACGCGCAGCCAATAGGTTACTGGCGGGAAGCCATCGCGTTCTACGCAGTTTCCGCTGCCCCACGCGGGACAGACGGTAGTCTCCGACGCGACCGGCGCCCAATGGCAAGTGGCGAGCATCACAGCGGCCACAGCACTGGTTTCTATCTTCACCATGGGCGCTTTCGCCTTGTCCGCATGGCTCAGGACGGACGAAACCGTGAGATTTCATCCGTAAATCACGCACCCTCGATCCATGAGATCTCTCTTCCTACTCGGTCTAGCCTTGATGGCGCTCGGTTCGCTCGGTCACGCAAATGCGCAAACGCGTCGTAAGAGCGGTCATATTACGAAGTACTATCGCAGCGGATCGCATGGCCGACGCAATGCCACGCAATCGCCTAAACACAAGGACAACAACTACAGTCAGCACGGATGGTACTAACCCGATCGAATCCTTCGCCTAATTCGGGAATTTGAAGCTTCAACGCCATCGCCTCAATTGCCTGCGCGGGAACGATTCGTTGGCGCGCGGCATTGCGGCGGAGACATTCTTCCAGCGGAGTATCGAAGAATAGAGCCTCGATTTCGCAGCCATACCATTCAGCGATGCGCAGGTACGGTTTCCGTTCCGCTCGCGTCAGATGAGTGGCGTCCATGTAAGTTACCGGACGACCAATCGCCAGCCGCTGCCGGAGTAGGTAGCGCGCCGTGAGGAAGACGCGCGCGTGGATCTCCTGGTTCGTCGGATCGTCAGCCAGAATACCGCGGATCGTGTCTGTCGAGATCGGTACAATTCCGCGCTCCGCAAGCCACGTTGACTTACCGGAGCCCGGCAATCCGACTAAGACGACGATCCGCTGTTGCGGCACGTGAGTTACTGCTGGGAGCTATTGAAGCGTGTAGCGCTCGTTCTCGAGAATACGGCGCGCGATGCGGCGGCGCGCAGCTATCGCATCCACCGGTTCGTACTTATTGAAGCGGCGCAGGACGGCCATATTCGTCTTGAGCGAATCGCCATCGGAAGCGGCCGCGATAACCTCTCGAGCCGTCACATCGATATGGGCCATCGATTCGCGAAGCAGCACGGCACACATATCGTATGCAGCCGATCCGGGCTTCGCTCTCAGCTTCTCGGTCCGCAGCAAAGTGGATTCCATCGCATACACGTCATTGATGACGTCCGCCAGCGCATAGAGAATCTCCTGCTCCTTCTCAAGCTCGGTCATGTACTTCTGGAAGGATAAGCCCATCAGCAGGAGCGCGATCTTCTTGGCGTTCGCGACTAACTTCTTCTCCTCGGCCCAGGGCTTTTCGGCGTCATCGGAATCCGAGAAAGACGGTCCGCTGAGGATCTCTTCCATCACCGCCTGAGCCGCCTTGACCAATCCAAGCTGACCCTTCATGGCGCGCTTCAGTAACATGCCGGTGGTCAGCAGGCGATTGATTTCGTTCGTACCTTCGAAGATCCGGTTGATGCGCGAATCGCGATACGCGCGCTCGACCGCATACTCGGCGCTGTACCCGTTGCCGCCGTGGATCTGGACGCCTTCGTCAACCACATAATCGAGCATCTCGGACGCGTAGACCTTGACGATGGAACACTCGGCGGCGAACTCTTCGATGGCTTTCATCTCGCGCCGTGCGGCGTCGGGCTGCTCCCAGGAGAAGTCATCGAGCAGCGCTTCGATAGCCCCGACAGTACGGTACACCATCGAATCCGTCGCATAGATCTTGATCGCCATTTCGGCGAGCTTGTGCTGGATAACTCCGAACTCACTGATCGTTGTACCGAACGCGCGCCGCTCCTTGGCGTACTTCGCGCTGATCGCCAGAACCTTCTTCGCGCCGCCAACCGCGAAAGGACCCAGCTTTAAGCGGCCAACATTCAAGATGTTAAAGGCGATGATGTGCCCGCGGCCCTTTTCGCCGAGTAAGTTCCCGGCCGGAACCGGAACGTTGTCCAGATAGATCGCGCAAGTGGATGAACCCTTGATCCCCATCTTCTTTTCTTCGTGGCCGTGAGAAACTCCCGGGAAAGTCGCTTCGACCAGGAACGCCGAGAAATTCTCCTTACCATCGGGATCGATGATCTTCGCGAAGACGGTATATAAGTCAGCCTTGGCGCCATTCGTGATCCACATCTTCTGGCCATTGAGAATATACTGCGTGCCGTCTTCGCTCAACTTCGCCGTCGTTTTGGAAGCGAGCGCGTCGGAACCGGCCTGTGGTTCGGTCAGGCAATAAGCCGCGACGAACTCGCCGGTGGATAACTTAGTCAGATACTTCTGCTTCTGCGCTTCGGTGCCGAATAATAGCAGCGGGTGCGTGCCAATCCCTTCGTGGGCGCCGTGCCACGCGGCATACGAACCATCGCCGGCGATCGCCTCCGCCACCACCATCGCACTCGCCAGATCGAGTTCCATCCCGCCGAACTTCTCGGGAGTATTAATCGCCAGCAGGCCAAGCTCACCCGATTTCTTCAGAGCCGCTACGGCCAGATCGTGATTGCCATGCTGAATCTCCTCCACATTCGGTTCCACTTCGCGCCGGAAGAAATCCTGCGCCGTGCGGGCGATCGAGTGATGCTCGGAGGTTAGATCTTCCGGCGTGAATACTTCAGCCGCGCTGCGCTCTTCGATGAGGAATGAGCCGCCGACCGTTTTCGGATAAGTGCTGTTTAGTGTTGCTGTAGCCATTTCGATTGCCTGCCTAATTCAGATTTTCCAAAATACCCGCGGCGCCCTGACCGCCGCCGACACACATGGTAACTAATCCATACTTACTCTTACGGCGCTCCATCTCGCGAAGGATGGTCGCCGTCAGTTTCGCTCCCGTGCAGCCGAGGGGATGACCGAGCGCGATCGCTCCGCCGTTCGGATTGACTTTCTTCGGATCAAGCCCCGCTTCCTGAATCACGGAAAGCGATTGGACCGCGAAAGCTTCGTTCAACTCAATTACATCAATGTCATCGAGCTTCAGCCCGGCCAGCGCCAAAGCTTTCGGAATCGCTACCACAGGACCAATCCCCATTACTTCGGGTGGAACGCCGCCCGTGGCGAAACTAACAAACCGAGCTTTCGGTTTCAACCCTAACTCCTTCGCGCGCTTCGCAGATAATACGAGCGCAACCGCCGCGCCATCGCTGGTTTGCGAGGAGTTACCGGCCGTAACCGTGCCATTCTGCTTGAACACAGCTTTCAGTTTCGCCAAAGCTTCGACCGAAGTATCCGCACGCGGTCCTTCATCTTTGGCTAGTGTGCTCGACCTTGTCTGCGGCTTAGTGCCGTTCATCGTCGTCGTCTCATAGGTCACCGGAACCAATTCATCTTCGAAATTCCCGCTGGCCTGCGCCGCGAGCGCCTTCTGATGACTCTGGTACGCGAACTCATCCGAGGCTTCACGCGAAACACCATAGCGTGACTGCAGCCGTTCGGCGGTGAGGCCCATGTTCAAGTAGACCTCCGGACGGTGTTCGACAAACCACGGATTCGGCGATAGCTTGTTTCCGCCCATCGGAATCAGACTCATCGATTCCGTACCGCCGGCCAGCATGATATGCGCGCCGCCGGAACGGATACGATCGGCCGCCATGGCGATCGATTGCAGACCCGACGAGCAGTAGCGATTGATGGTCACGCCGGTGACGGAGTCCGGCAGCCCCGCGCGGAGCGCGACATTGCGCGCGATATTATTGCCGGCTTCCGCTTCCGGCATGGCGCAACCAAGGATCAGATCCTCGATTTCGTCTTTCGGTATCTGCGGGTACTTCTCCAGTAGAGCTTGGATTACGGTCGCCGCCAGATCGTCCGGGCGAACGTGTTTGAGAGAGCCTTTCGGCGCCTTACCTACCGGCGTCCGGAGACAATCGATGATAACTGCTTCTTCCATTGTTTTGATCCTGACTGACTCACTTACTTAGTTACGCAGGGGCTTGCCCGTTTTCAGCATGTGCGAAATGCGTTGCTGGGTTTCACGGCGGCCGCACAGGCTCAGGAAAGCTTCCCTCTCCAAATCCAATAGATATTGTTCCGACACCAGCGTTTCGCCGCTAGCTTTGCCGCCGCTTAGTACGTACGCCAGTTTATCGCCGACCACCGCGTCGTAGTCCGAGATATAGTCGCCCTGCCGCATCATATAGAGACCGGTCTTGAGCAGCGCATACGTATCGTCGCCGCCGACTTTGATGTCGGTCCGCGGCGCGCCGGGAGCATAAGTCGGAGCGAGCGATAACGCCAACGTCTTGGCATCGCCGATCAACCGCTCGGGATTCATCGAAATCTGGTCGCCATCGCGAAGCAAGCCCATCTCGCGCGCTTCGGCCGCACTGGTCGATACCTTCGCCATTCCAACCATCTCGAAAGCCTTACGCGGTTCAATGCCCCGCGCGATTAGCTCTTTACAACCGCCGCCCGCCGGAATCACGCCAACGCCAACCTCGACGAGTCCCATGTACGCCTCCGCAGAGGCCTGCACTCGCGCGCCATGCAACGCCACTTCGCAGCCGCCGCCGAACGTATATCCGAACGGCGCGACAACAACGGGCTTGGGCGCATACTTGATTGCCATGCTGCCCTTCTGAAAGCGCGAAATCGCAAGGTTCAACTCATCCCATTCGCCTTCCTGCGCGGCCAACAAGACCAGCATCAGGTTAGCGCCCACCGAGAAATTCTCGCCCTGATTGCCGATCACCATCGCCACAAAATTCTTCTCGGTCTCGGCGATTCCCTGCTGGATCATCGAGATGATGTCGTCACCCAGCGCGTTCATCTTGGAATGAAACTCGCAGAGCAGGACGCCGTCCCCGATATCGACTAGCGACGCACCGGCGTTCTTCTTCACGACGCCGCGGGCGCGCCTGGTATCCGCAATAGATGTGATGCCGGGGCGATCCTCCAGGACTCGAAAGCCGCCGCCCATTAAGT
The DNA here is from genome assembly GCF_903970205.1 of Nevskia soli. Lineage (GTDB taxonomy): Bacteria > Acidobacteriota > Terriglobia > Bryobacterales > Bryobacteraceae > Bog-113. The sequence goes on from NZ_CAJCHS010000246.1 coordinate 10,093, forward strand.
CGAAATAGCAGTTACGCGGTTGTCCATTCTCATCCGCGGCCTTGTAGAAAGACCCGGCGCCGGAGGAAAGCATCTTCTGAACCAGCGGCGGTAGTTCGATACCTTCGTTTTCAATGCGCTTCGCTGTCGGTACGAAGCCGAGCGCGTCCCATAACTCGAAAGGTCCGAGGGTATTGGCGTAGCCCCACCGCATCGCGCGATCGATCTCCACAACGCGATCCGAAATCTCCGGGATCATGGCCGCTGAGTAAATCATGGTGTCGCGGAACATCTTCCACAAGAACGACCCCGCGCGGTCCGGCAGAGCGACTAATAGCTGCAGGCGAGCCTTGAGATCCTCCTGCATCTTTGCGCCTTCGATACTCGGGAACCTCGGCTTCGAGGGCGGACGGTACTCTCCGGTCTTCCAATCGATTGCCCAGAACTCGCGCTTGCCGTCGGTATCAACCTTCTTATAGAGTCCCTGCCCGGTCTTATCGCCGATCCACTTACGCTCAATCAGGGTTTGCAGGAATGGCTGCATCAGGAAGCGGTCGCGCCACGGGTCGTTCGGGACGCCTTCGTATAAGTTGCGCGACACATGCGCCCAGATATCGAGACCCACGATGTCGAGTAGGCGATAACTTCCCGATCGCGGCAGTCCGATGAGAGTACCGGTAAGCGCGTCGACTTCCTCGATCGTGTAGTCGTCCTCGACCGTCAGTTTCTGGACTGTGCCGCCGACGAAACTGCCAATACGATTCCCGATGAAGTTGGGCGTGTCCTTACAATCGACCACGCCCTTGCCGAGCCGGCGGTCGCCGAACTCGCGCAGATAGGAGAGGATCTCCGGTTGCGTCCCCGGGCCCGGAATCAGCTCGAGAAGATGCAGATAACGCGGCGGATTAAAGAAGTGCGTACCGCAGAAATGCTGCCGCATCTCATCGCTGAAACTTTCGGCAATGGAATGGAGCGGGATGCCGCTGGTGTTCGTGCTGACGATAGTGCCCGGTTTACGCACGGCTTCGACGCGCGACCAGAGCGAGCGCTTGATGCCGAGGTCTTCGGTAACGGCTTCGATAACCCAATCGCAATCCTTGATCTTCGGGAGATCGTCGTCGAAGTTTCCCGGCGTAACCAGGCCGGCGAGAGAGTCTTTGAAAAACGCGGCGGGCTTTGCTTTCAGCGCGGTTTGCAACCCGTTTTGCGCGGCAGCGTTGCGGTCCGGTTTACCGGGAAGAACAATGTCAAAAAGGTAAGCGGGAATACCGGCGTTGGCAAAGTGCGCAGCAATGCGCGCCCCCATCGTGCCAGCTCCGAGGACGGCGACGCGGCGAATCGTTTTCATGCGGAAGAGTTGTGGATTGGTTCTCGATTTGAGTTTAGCTTACGAGGCTAGCCCCGCAATCCAATGAAAAGCCGCCGCGCTCGCGCCAGACCGATGCCAAGTCGGGCGCGTGAGCTGCCGGCTTGAACCCATGCGGCAGTTCGATGTTGTCATTGAGCTTCCCCCACTGACCGGCTGCCACACACACGGAAGATCGCTGGACGTTCCGGCTCCTTCGAAAATGACCCCCAACAGGGTCACCGCGGCTGTCAGCGGCGGACCCTCCCTTTCGGTCGGGCTCGGAGTGAGGCTGTACGGCTCCGTTTTCATCTTTGGTTGTGAACCGACGGGTCATGCCGAACTCTGTAAAGTACTGAAGCTACCAATCGGTATTAGGGGGTTCCTCGGCCGGTAAGTTGGCGGATTAAGTCGACCTCATGCTGACGATAGGGTGTATCGTCCTGGCGGAACACTTCGTGGAACCAGATCGTCGGTTGCGAAATCGTGTACGGGCGCTGCCAGGAGTCCCAGGGGTAGTAAGTCTGTGTCTTACCCGCAACCAGGCCCCAGTTAATCGCCGCAACGTTATACTTCCGGGCGATCGGCAGGTTCGTGTCGAAGGTACTGCCCGCCCCGCGCGCCATATATTCGGTGCAGATGATTGGCCGGTGGTAGGGCTGCAGGGATCGGATGGCCGCCTCAAACTCTTCCGGCCAGCCGTACTGATGGAAGGAGATAACATCGGATTCGGCGAGCTGGATCTTAGTCGTCTGGCTTTCCTTAGCCGGGTCGGTCCAGTTTCCAGTCCAAACGCCGCTGGTTAGGGGCTGCGAGGGATGTACCGAGCGCGCCCAGGCAAATGCCTTCGGCAGTAGCTCGTCGACGCGCTGGACCTTCGCGGGTAAGTCAGCTTCGACGTCGCCGCCTTTGTTATCGGGTTCGTTCCAGATATCCCATCCGAGGATCCGGTCGTCATTCGCGAAAGCGCCGATAACTCCCTTCACATAAGCTTCCAGTTCCGGCTCGTCAGCGCGATTCAGGAGGCGCTCCTTGCCCGGACTCTGCACCCATCCCGAGTTATGGACGCCGGGGATGGGCGGGTGCTGCGGACCTAAGTGCGGATTCGTTTCCCAACAAGAGTCAAACAAGACCAGTAAGGGCTTGATATGATGCCGGGCCGCGATGGACAGGAACGTGTCGAGGCGTTTCGTGAATCCTTGAGAGTCCTGATGCCAGAGCTGGTCCTGAAGAAACACCCGCATGGTATTCATGCCGATGCTTTCGCCCATGCCGAGTTCTTTGTCGTTGAGAGCGGGATTGAACGTGGCGGCCTGAAACATCTCCAGCTGGTTGATGGCGTCCGAGGGGATGAAGTTCGCGCCGACGAGCCACGGCTGCTGCGCGTACCAGTTATTGGCGCGCTGCTCGGTCCAGCGCTGTGGGTTTTGCGCGGAGGCAACGGCGTTCGTCAGGAGAGCGAGGCTGCTCACCAAGGCAGCGGTAAGTGCGATTCGAAGCTTCATGGGATGATGCCCACGATATAACACGATCGATGAACCTGGCAAAACCTTGCGCGCGACGGCTGGCGGAAGAAACAACGTACGGGGCCGGCTGGCAAGCGGACACAATCCGAAGCGCTGATAGAAGGCAACTCCGCGATCGTCTTTGGCATCTACCAGGAGCGTAAAAGCCGCGGCTTCCGCCTTGAGGGCTCTAAGGGCGGCATCGGCTAAAAGTGCCGCACCGAGGCCGCGCCCTTGAAACCTCTGGTTCACGGCGAGCCGCCCGATTCGGACGGCAGGAACCGTTGGGTAGCGCGGCAGACGCGCTCTCGACGGCCACCAAGCAATTGTCGATGCGGCGCCGAATGTCTTGACCGACACGGAGCCACTTTCGTTCCAAAATGAAACACCGGCTCACGAAATTAGGCAGAATTGTGCACTTTTCAGTCGATTTGAGTTGTGCACAGCTACGTTGCGGGGCCCTACGGCTCCGAATTTGTTCGGAACGAAGCCAGATTCGGGCTCCGGCGGTCGCGCGTTTCGAGGTTGGTCGATGTCCTGTTGTTTAGCCCTCAACGGCTTCGGTCCCATTGTACGGGCACTTTTGCGGGCGATTCGGGATGCGCCTCAGGTTGGTGCGCGCAATCAAGGGCTTGCGGGCGAAAGTTGAGCGCGCCGTTCTGTGATTGAAATTCTAACAACGGAAACAGGCGTTCGCGTGTCGTGAAAAACCCAGTCGTGAAAACCCAGGCGCCGCTTCGCTTTCCAGGAACGCTCTCGACGGCAGAACATTGCGCCCTCCGCACACCCGTATCCCTGGAAAGCCGGATTGGCGCGCCTCTCGGATTGATAGCAAACTACTTGGGCGCAGGCGAGCGGCGTGCATCCTCAGTGCATATGGCCCCCAAACCACAGGCAACTTCGCTCGCCCTCCACATCCTCGCGATCGTGCTGTTGATTCTCTGGAGCCTGCCTTCGCCAAGAACGCCGCCCCCGGATACAACGCCGGTACACCTGATCGCGCCGCGGTTCGAACGCGGACCGTCGGGCGGAGGCAGCGCCATTGGGCCGAGAGCTGTTCCCAAAGGCGTCCGGCCGCAGCCGCAGCGGGTCTTCGTTCCGCCGACCACGCGCGTCGACTCGATCCCGAAACTCATGATCGCCGCCTCCATCGACCCGCCGCCCCAGCTTGCGCCGCAGTCAGGCGCGATCGGACTGCCGGATGGAGTGGATAATCCGGCGGGCGGTTCGGGCGGGCTCGTCGGACTCGGCGGAAACGGAGCCGGGGGGTCTTACGGCGACGGAGAGGGCGATCGCGGCAGCGGGGTCTTTTCGGGTAAGGGCATCGTCGCTCCGGTGCCGATCCGCAAACCCGAGCCCGAGTATTCGGACAGCGCACGGCGCGCGCGGATCAACGGGGGCGTGCTGGTCTACGCCGTGATCGGCGTCGATGGCGTGCCGCGCCAGCTGCGGGTCGTTCGCGGGATCGGGTTCGGGCTGGATGAGAAAGCACTCGAAGCCGTCTCGCGCTGGTTCTTTAAGCCGGGCACCAAAGACGGGCGCGCCGTTCCCGTAGCGGCGACGATTGAGGTGAACTTCCGGCTGCTTTGATGAAGTTCTTATGACCAGTAAGGCGTGGCTTTCTTATAGAGGGGCTTCGTGCTGGGCGGTTCTTGACGAATCTGGCTGCCCTTAACACTGCGACAGCAACAAAAGAACAGCTTTTCGTACGCAGAGCCTTTCAATGCCTCAAAGAGATCGTTCAGGTACGCGTTGGGCGCGTCGCTAATCCAGCCGCCAACACCCGCCGGCAGCATGATAAGGTCCGTATTTTCGTTGCCCCTGGCTGACCCCCATTCTTTGACGAATATCGCCGTCTGATTCTCATTCCAGGCGGATAGCCAGTAATTCCAGCACATTGAGCCTTTACCCAGAATCGAGGTCGCCTGCTTCTTCGGAAGATCCCTACCGACCTCGCCGTCGGGGAACCGAATCCGATCGCGGTAATGCAGGATTTGATGAATTTCGACTGTATACAGCGGGTCAGCGTGAAAGACATAGAAGTGCACCATCGCCGGGGAAGGCGCACTGGTGAACCCGAAATTTTCATACGAGCCGTGGCAGACAACATACGCGCCGGTGTGCGCGCTTCCGTAGTTGAAATGACGGATGAACTTGCCAACTTCGTCCTCAGGCATAGATCGAGAATCCTTTTTTACAGAAACTTCAGGTAATTCTACACCCGTTTCGCCGGTTGAACAGGCATTTTGCCGCCGGATGATTTCGCGTGCGCTTTGACGAACTTCGCGTTTACGCTTTGATGAACTTCATGGACACCGAATTCATGCAGTAGCGCAAGCCGGTGGGCGGCGGACCGTCGTCGAACAAGTGCCCCAGATGCGCATCGCACTGCGTACACTTGACTTCGGTGCGCACCATCCCGAGACTGCGATCGGTGTTTTGTTGGACATTCTTGCGGTCGAGCGGAGCCCAGAAACTCGGCCATCCGGTGCCGGATTCGAACTTGGTGTCGGAGCTGAACAATGCGTTGGCGCAACACACGCAGCGGTAGATGCCCTTCTCGTGATTGTTCCAATAGCGTCCGGTGAAGGCCTGCTCGGTGCCGGCTTTGCGAGCCACCTCGAACTCCTCGGGCGAGAGCTTCTTCTTCCATTCCTCGTCGCTGAGGACAACTTTGTCCACCTTTACGGCACCTTCCTTCTTACCGGAATCGCTAAAGCGCACGATCGTGACCTGGCCGGCGGAGACACTGGCGCGCGCGATGGCGGCGCCCGCGACGCCACAAAACGCCGCGCAGAACGTTCGTCTGTTTACCATGATGTCTTTGGATTCTCCAACCACAATTGTAGTTCCGAAAACTTGGAAGCTTTCGACCGGGGCGTGCGTCATAGTTCGTAGATGGCGTTTCCGATCGCGACAGCCACCCTAGTTCCGGCGGATTTCGAGATGCTCGAAGGCTGCCGGCGCGGCGAAGCGGAAGCGTTCCGGCTGCTTTTCGAAACGTACAAGGACCGCGTGTATTCATTTGCGCTGCGCTTCTTGGGCGACGAATCGCGCGCGGCCGACTTGACCCAGGATGTCTTCGTGAAGCTGTATGACCGCATTGCGGAGTTCCGCGGCGACGCGCGCTTTGAGACGTGGCTGTATCGCATCGTGGCGAACGCCTGCATCGACGACCAGCGCCGCCGCAAGAAGTGGCTTCCGTGGCTGAACCAGGAGCCGCCGGCGCATGTGGGCCGGTCGAACAGCGGCGACGACCGGCTGGTGAGGCGCGAAACCGAAGGCGCCGTCCAGCAGGCGATCGGTAAGCTGTCGCCCGCGCTCCGCGCACCGATTCTGCTGCGCTATGTCGAGGGGCTTTCTTATGAGGAAATCGGCGAGACTCTTTCGCTTTCGCCCGGCACGGTGGCGTCGCGGCTGAGCCGAGCGCACCGGCTGTTGGCCCGGAAGTTGGAAAAGTTCAAAGGGATGGCAGTATGAACGAACAAGACGTGAAAGACCTGTTGACGCGCGAATTAAAGCCCGTGCGGGCGCCGGAAGACTTGTGGGGGCGCATCGAAGCGTCGCGTTCTCGGCCCGCGGCGGTTCGTCCGAAGTGGCGCTTGTGGGCGATTCCGGCGTTGGCGCTGGCGGCATGCGCGTGTTTTGCGATTTATCACGTCCATGCGAACCGGCCCACTTCGGCCACGGGGCAGGGTTTCGTCGTACCGGCTACGGCTTCGATCGAGAACGCGCCGGTGTATGAGATTTCGCAGGCACGCACGACCGTGATCGGGGGCGAGCCGGTGCGCCATCTTGTGTTTACGCCGGAGGATCGGAGCGAGGCGATTTCGCTGTTCATTTCCGCGTCGAAGGTGACGCTCCCGTCCGACGGGCGAGTGGAGCCGATGCGGACGGTGCAGTTTCCCTGCTCGAAGCAGATGTGTACGATCGTGTGCCGCAAGTGCAGCGCGAAAGTGGTGGACATGCTCAGCGCGCAGCTCGCGGTAGAGACTCCGAATTATCAGTAGCGGCAGGCGGGACTGGCAGCCGGTGGCGGTCCGCTTCCTTACGGGCGCGGCTCTGTAACTCGTCGAGTCTACTGAGTTCGGCATGACCCGTCGCAAGGGGACCGTACGGCCCCGCTCCGAGCCCGACCGAAAGGGAGGGTCCTCCGCTGTCAGCCGTGTATGTTGGGGGTCATTTTCGAGGGTGTTTCAGCGATGGGCTGTTAGTCCGGAAAGCTTGACGCGTAGCGCTTCCAAGACTTCCGCGGCTGGTTGTGTGCCTCCAGCCCTTACGCCCTCGTAGGCTTCCAACACACAGATACCGGGATGCTCCGTCAACCCGAGCCTCCCGCTCCATTTCCGTAACTCGATTTATGCCGGGAATCGCCAGTAAATTAGCCGCAAAAAACATTTCCTTCTTCCCGCGTTGTTTTGCTATTCTGAAGATGCTCTGGCCATCAATTAACCGCGCGTCACAGGATGGAGATCGAAAACGTCTCTCTCTCACGCGAGGAAATGGAATACCGCCGGCTTCAGGCTGCAAACGAGCTGGCTAACGGATCGTCACAATCACGGGTCGCGCGCAAGTTCGGCGTCAGCCGGACCACCACGTCGCGATGGCAGCGCGCCCTCCAAGGTAAAGGCGTCGAAGCGCTGCGCCGGCGCCGCGCCACCGGGCGTCCGAGCCGTTTGACCATCGATCAGAAACGGGAGATTACCGCGATCCACGCCGAAGGCGCTCGATCGTTCGGCTTCCCCGACGATCGCTGGACCACGGCGAGACTGGCGGATGCCATCGAGAAGCGCTTCGGCATCAAGTACGACCAGGACCACGTGGGCCGCCTGATGCATGCGCTCGGCCTGCGGAAGCCGAAGTTCCACTACATCTTCCAGATGTCGAACCACCAGGGCTCACAGCCACAGCCGCGCGTTCAAGGCGAAGCACTCCCGGCAGCTTAATAGCCGGTCTCGCGATACTCGCCGAACACAGCCCTCAGCTCGTCGGAAATTTCGCCGACCGTGGCGTAGTTTTCGGCCGCGCTGAGGATGTGCGGCATCAGGTTGGAGCCATCGCTCGCCGCCTGACCCAGGCGAGCCAGTGCTGAAGATGCCGCGGCATGATCGCGCGTCGCCTTGACCCTACCGACGCTCTCGATCTGCGCGCGTTCGAGTTCAGGATCGAGCCGGAAGGTCGGAATCGGCTTCTCTTCTTTCTCGCGGAACTTGTTCACGCCGACAACCACGCGCTGGCCGGATTCGATCTCGCGCTGGTATTCATAAGCCGCGTTCTGAATCTCGTTCTGAATCCAGCCGGATTCGATCGCTTTCAACGTCCCGCCAAGCGCGTCGATCTCTTTCAGATAGGCGGTCGCATCGCGTTCGATCTCCGACGTCAGGCGTTCGATCGTCTCGCTACCGCCCAGCGGATCGGCCGTATTGGCGACGCCGGTTTCGTACCCGATAATCTGCTGCGTACGCAAAGCGAGCCGCGCAGATTCTTCCGTCGGCAAAGACAACGCTTCATCGCGCGCGTTGGTATGCAGTGACTGCGCGCCGCCAAGCACCGCGGCCATGGCTTGCAGCGAGGTTCGAACGACATTCACATCCGGCTGCTGCGCGGTCAGTGTCGAGCCCGCCGTTTGCGCGTGAAACCGAAGCATCATGGAGCGCGGATTCTGGGCGCCGAAGCGGTCGCGCATCAGGTGCGCGTAGAGCCGCCGCGCCGCGCGAAATTTGGCGATCTCCTCCAGGAAATCGTTATGGCTGTTGAAGAAGAACGAAAGGCGCGGCGCGAAGTCGTCGATCTGAAGTCCGGCTGCCAGCGCCGCTTCAATGTAGGCGATCGCGTTGGCCAGCGTGAACGCAACTTCCTGAACCGCGCTCGATCCCGCCTCGCGGATGTGATAGCCGCTGACCGAAATCGTATTCCACTCCGGAACTTCCGCGGCCGCCCAAGCGAACAGATCGGTGATGATGCGCATCGCCGGGCGCGGTGGATAGATATACGTGCCGCGTGCGATGTATTCCTTCAGGATGTCGTTCTGGATCGTGCCGGAAAGCTTGCGCGAATCGACGCCCTGACGCCGGGCCGTCAGTACATACAAGGCCAGAAGAATCGCCGCGGTCGAATTGATGGTCATCGATGTCGACACGCGGTCAAGAGGGATGCCGCGGAAGAGCGTTTCCATATCGGCGAGCGACGAAATCGCTACGCCAACACGGCCGACCTCGCCGGCGGCCAGCGGATGATCGGCGTCCATTCCCATCTGCGTCGGCAGATCGAAGGCAACCGACAAGCCCATGGTGCCTTGCTCGAGCAGATAACGATACCGGCGGTTGCTCTCCTCCGCGGTTCCGAATCCCGCATATTGCCGCATGGTCCAAAGCTTGCCCCGGTACATGTCGGGGTACACACCACGGGTAAAAGGAAACACCCCGGGCCGCTCGAAGGGATGCGAGCTCACGAGCGTGAAATGCGGCGCGCTTTACGGAAAGACAGGAATCCGTAAAACGTCATTACGAGGCAGACAATCGATCCAAACACGAGCTTGATCAGGTCCGCCGGGTCGCCGTGCAGGTCCATCGCGGCGCGCACTGCGGAAAAGCCAAAACCGGCGGCGAATACAAAGAAAACAAACCCAATCACCTCGTTCCACAGGGTGCGCGCCGGCCGCACGGTGGCGGGGACCACATGGCGGGTAAACAGAATCGAGTTCTTCACCGACTCGCGAATCAGGTCGCGTCTAGCCACGCCATCATCGTACCAATTGGAACTGCATAGGCCCGAGTAGATATACGGTTTTCTGGAACTTTGCCGATTGAAAAATTGGAAGGCGCGGCTTAACCCGGGCGAGTTGACGATACAATCGGGGAAATAGATTACGGGCTTCGGCGGAGATTTGGAACTCCTGGAGGTTCGAGTGCATCTGAAAAACCGAGGCAGCCCAAACGCGGAAAGGGGCACTACGTGGAAGACAGCTTGAAACAGTTGATGCACGACCTGGGAAATGCGATTAACGACTCGCTTTCCGAGTCGGATCGTATAGCCGAAGCCATCGGTGAGATTCGCAAAACCGGCTTCGACGTGTTTCTGGTTCTGGAAGCGACCATCGGATTTAACCGTCGTGACGACTCCGATTCGTCTGTTTCCGCGGACCCGGATAATGAGAGAAGAGTCTCGGCCGGCAAGATCAAGTTCACAAGTCAAGACGAACGCTTCCTCAAAGCGCTCAAGATCTCGGTTGAACAGTAGCAGCCTTGGTAGAAACCGCTCTGGTGACCGTCGCGGCTCACTACATAGTTAGAAAAGCGTCTCATACACCCCCAAGGTTGCGGCGCAAGCTCGATCCCAGGAGAACTCTGCCGCTCTCCTATGGCCTGCGGTAATCATCCCTTCCCGTAACTGTTCGCCAGCCGCTAACTGCTTCAAGCCCTCCGCCATTTCATCGACTGATAAGGGATCCACCAGCAGAGCCGCATCCGCGGCAACTTCGCGCACCGCCGATCCATCAGCCGCCAGAACAGGAACTCCGGCCGACATCGCTTCCAGCACAGGCATGCCGAAGCCCTCGTCCAGCGATGGAAACGCGAATACCGAGGCGCGTGCATACCAGCGCGCGAGTTCTGTAGAAGTCACATAGCCGGTCATTTGAATCCGGTCTTTACACGAAGACCCGTTGACCGCGTCGAGCACCTCTTCGGATCCATATCCCGACGACCCCGCCAGCACCAGGCGCCAGTCCTTCGGCAGCGCGGCAAACGCGTGGACCAGGCGCACCAGGTTCTTTCGCTTCTGAATCGCGCCGACGTGCAGAACAATCTTCTCCCGCGTCGCTTCAACGGGCGGCAGCGCGCGGATTCCATGCGGGATTACCGTGATCCGTGCGCGCGGAACCGGCAACAGTCCGGCAACCTGATCCGCCGTGAACTGCGATACCGCGATGATCCGGTCGGCTGTCCTGGCGGCATGTTGCGCCTGCGCGGCGAACCGCGCGCGAAACTCGGGTGTACTGTACTCCGCAGTCATTACGAACAGATCATGGAACGTAACCACTTGCCGCGCGAACGGGGTTTCCGGCAGGCGCTGATTGAATCCATGAAAGAGCCGGCGGGGCCGCCATGCCGCCCGATCGAACAA
>NZ_CAJCHS010000247.1 GCF_903970205.1 Nevskia soli
AGCGACGCCGCAGCCGATGCGCCGGCCAGCCCGGACCCGACCACTAACACCTCGTACTTGCGCTTATTCGCCGGGTTGACTAGCTTCAGATCGAAGCGGGCTTGCTCCCAAAGGTGCTCAATCGGTCCGGACGGTATGCGTGAATCAAGAACCATAGTTAGTTTCTTCCCAAATCCGACTTATAAGTGAATCACTCCGGCCAATACGGCGACCGGAATGCTGATGAACCCGACGGTGATGACTATCGCGAGCACTTGCGCCGTGCGCTTCATTAGTGGCGCATAGGCGGGCGATAGGATGCCGACCGATTGGAACATGCTCCAGATGCCGTGGCTCAAGTGCATCCCGAGCAGGATCATCGAGACGATATAGAACCCCGAAATCCAATAGTTCTGAAACCCGAGCACCAGGTTGTCGTAGATGCGTCCTTCCACATAGCGCGGATCCGTATAGAGAAACGTAAACTGCGCCAGATGATAGATGATGAACGCGAGAACGATCGGGCCGCTCCAATACATGGTGCGCGAGGCATAACTCGCCGCGGCATTGTTTTTCTTGACGTAACCGACCGGCCGCGCCCGACTCTTCAGGAGCGCCAACTGCACGGTCGTGACGATGTGCAGCGTAACGCAGAGGAGCAGCACCAAACGCACGGCGTAAAGCTCGAGCGGGAAACTGCGGAGAAGCGCCCCGTAGGCGTCCAGCTTCGCGCGCCCCTCGAACGCCTGGAGGTTGCCGACAAGATGGCCGAGCACGAACCCGAACAAAACCACTCCGGTGGTCGCCATGATGGCCTTTTTGCCAACCGTTGTTTGCCAAAACCGGTAGGCGTGACTGAGCGGGGTGGGCAGCGCGATCGAACTCATTGACGTTTAAGTCCTAAGAAAACGGGTGTATGGAGTGTATCCAACTTAATTATAAGGATGCTCGCAAATCCGATTGGATTTGAAGAACGATTGGCGCCGGGCGTCCTCCCGTCGGCCAGGCGATTGGGCCGATGCCCGCCGAAACCCGTCGCGGCGACATGATCTACCGGGCGCTGGGCCGGACCGGTGAGACCGTTTCCCTCGTCGGCCTGGGCGGTTCGCCTATTGGTCAGGCGGAAACGCGCATGGGCAAAGCACTGCGCGACGGCTACCGGCAAAAGGTCTTCCTGACCGACCAAGATCGACGGGCGCACCAAAGAGAAGCTGCCGCGAAGCAGATTGACGAATCGTTGAAGCGCCTGCAAACCGACCACGTGGACCTGCTGCAATATCACGAGGTGATTTGTAGGGAGGATCCCGATCGCATCTTCGCCACTGGCGACGCGCACGAAGCTTTCGCGGATGCTCGACGTTGCCCAGCACGGCTTTCATTTCGACGCGGCGCTGCATCCTTCGAACGTGATGGATTATACCTTCTGCAGCTTCGGCCATCAAGTGAAGCCGCGCGCGCTGAAAGAAGGTATCGGGGTGCAGACGATGAAGCCGTTGGGCGGTAAGTGCGTCTGTCGTGATCACCGGCTGCGACAAGCTGGAGATACTGGAACAAGCTTTGAATGCCGTGAAGACTTTCAAGTCACTTACTGAAGCTCAAGTAACTCAGCTTGCTGCAAAGACTAAGCGCTACGCGCTCGAAATGAAGTACGAGTTATTCAAGGCTACGTCGCGCTTCGATTCTACGGCTAAGAATTCGCAGTGGCTGGGATAATGTCTCTCGCCAACGCTCTAAAGTCTGAATGGTGGAGATTCAACCGATTCGAGTCGAAGTGGAACGCGAGGAAAATGGCCGAATTCTGGCGTCCGTCCCCGCTCTTCCTGGCGTTATGGCATACGGGGCGTCAGAGAGCGAGGCCATCCGTAAGGTCAAAACGATAGGCTTACAGGTGTTCGCGGACATGGTGGCTAGTGGAGAAGAAGTCCCTGAATCCCTGAGAGTGCTGTTCGCCGCGAGAGCGTTTGGAGCGCGACCAAAGCCAAGCGTGTTTATGCCGCGTTATTGCGAATTGGATGAAGGCTCAACAAACAGGTTGGATCGCATCGGAAGCTACAGCGCAGCGGCTGGCCGAACTTCACATCAGTGGCGCGAGAATTCAATCGGCGAAAATCGCGAAGCTAATGCCGAGTCCCGGGCGCGAAGTTAGCAGTTCCTGACGTTCCACCTCGCGCTTCTATCCAAAAACGCTGCTCCGAACTTACCTGATCTCCATGTTCCTGATGGAGCAGCACAGTAGCCCAACCGCGAAACCAATACCGAAAGCGATCCCCGCTCCCCAAGCCGATTTAGTGAGGAACCAACCTAGATATCCGACAGACAGCCCAGGACCTATGATCTGCAGCGCATCTCCCAATCTTGATTTCTTCACGCGGCAAGTCCCAACCAGTCAACCAGATCGTAACAGCAAACGCGCCGGAATCGCGCGTCATGATAAAGTCAACCCGCATGCCTGAGATCTCGCCGCTCGCCGGTAAGCCGGCTCCCAAAGACCTGCTGATTAACGTCGCTCTGCTCGAATCGGAGTATTATTCGCGCTCTCCCGATCCCGCCGACCCCGCCCAACTCGTCAGCTTCGGCACCAGCGGACATCGCGGCACGTCCAGCAACGGCACGTTCAACGAGGACCATATCCTCGCCATTACTCAGGCCATCTGCGAATATCGCGCATCCAAAGGCTATACCGGCCCTGTGTTTGTCGGCAAGGATACGCACGCCCTTTCGCGCCCGGCCGAACGCACCGCGCTTGAGGTGCTCGCCGCCAATTTGGTCCCCACCATCATTCAATCCGGCGACGGCTTCACGCCCACGCCTGTTATCTCCCACGCCATCCTCACTTACAACGACGGGCGCACAGGCGGCCTGGCGGACGGTATCGTAATTACTCCGTCGCACAACCCGCCGGCCGATGGAGGCTTCAAGTACAACCCGCCCGATGGCGGACCCGCCGACACCGATGTTACCGGCTGGATTCAAGACCGCGCCAATGCCATCCTGCGCGGCGAGGGAGCCGTGCAACGCGTCGATTACGATACAGCCAGGCGCGCGCCCACCACTAAGGAGCAGGATTTCGCCGCCGCGTACATCGACGACCTGGCGAACGTGATCGACCTCGATGCAATCCGCGGCGCGGGCCTTCGCATCGGAGTCGACCCGCTTGGCGGCGCCGCAGTCGCGTATTGGGAGCCGCTCGCCCATAAGTACGGACTGAATATCGACGTCGTCAATAAGCAGGTTGACCCTACGTTCGCCTTCATGACCGTCGATCATGATGGCAAGATTCGCATGGACTGCTCGAGTCCTTATGCGATGGCCGGCTTAGTCAAACTCAAGGACGATTTCGACATCGCCTGGGGAAATGATCCTGACTCAGACCGGCACGGGATTGTCACGCGTTCGTCCGGGTTGATGAATCCCAACCACTACCTCGCGGTCGCGATCCGGTACTTACTCGGGCACCGGCCCGATTGGCCGGCAAGTGCGGTCGTAGGGAAGACGCTGGTTTCGAGCAGTATCATCGATCGGGTAGTCAAGCAATTGAAACGGACGCTCTGGGAGGTGCCGGTAGGTTTCAAATGGTTTTCGCCCGGATTACTCGACGGATCCTGTTGCTTCGGCGGAGAAGAAAGCGCGGGAGCCAGTTTTCTGCGCCGCAATGGCAAGGTATGGTCGACCGATAAGGACGGCTTGATCTTAGGGCTTCTGTCGGCGGAGATTACGGCGGTCACGCGCCAAGATCCCGGCGAGCACTACCAGGAGCTGGAGG
>NZ_CAJCHS010000248.1 GCF_903970205.1 Nevskia soli
CGCTCGACGCGGGTTCGACGGCGATTCGAATTGAGATCGAAAACGCCGGACGGCGGCTGATTCGCATCGTCGACAACGGCAGCGGCATGCTGCGCGACGATGCCCTGCTGGCCTTCGAGCGGCACGCCACCAGCAAACTGACCGACGTCAAAGACTTGCTCTCCATCGCAACATTGGGATTCCGCGGCGAAGCGCTTCCGTCGATCGCCTCCGTCTCGCGGCTCACGCTGGAAACGCGCGCGATCGAGGAACAAACCGGCTCGCGCATCGAGATCGCCGGCGGCAAGATGCTGAGCTGCGATGAGATTGCGCAGAGCGTAGGCACGACGATCTCAGTCCGCGATCTGTTCTTCAATGTCCCCGCGCGCAAGAAGTTTCTGCGTTCGGAGCAGACGGAGCTGGCCCACATCGCGTCGCTGGTGACGCATTACAGCCTGGCGCAGCCGGAGAAATCGTTCGAGCTGCGCGACGGCGCGCGCGAGTTGCTGAGTGTCGAGCCGGTCGGAAGCTTGCGCGAACGCGTGTTCCAGGTGTTCGGCTCGCGAACCATTGAGGACCTGATTGAACTCACGCGCCGGGAGCGCATTTTTGAACTGGATCGTTCCGATCCCGACCCGGTGCCGCTGCGGTTTGCACTGCGCGGGTTCGTTTCACGTCCGCAATTGCAGAAGAACAATCGCAACTCGATCTACGTTTTCGTGAACGGGCGCTTGATTCGCGATCGCCTGATTCTGCATGCGATCTCGGCGGCCTATTACAACCTGATGCCCGCGAGCGCGTACCCGTTCGCCCTGCTGTTTCTGGATTGCGATCCGCAAGCAGTCGACGTGAACGTGCATCCCTCGAAGACGGAGGTTCGCTTCCGGCAGCAGAGCTTTGTCCACGATTTCGTGCGCGATGGGATTCGCGAACAACTGATGGAGTCTCGACCCGCGCCGAGCTTCCGGCCCTCGCCGCCCGCACAGCCGGGCGCGGTGCTCCCGTACTCCGAGATGACCCAGGCGATCGAAGACATGCCCGCCGAGGACGTTTTCTCAGGCGCGACCGAACACGCGCCGGTCTTCAATTTGCAGCCGCAACGCGGACCTGACCCGCGCCTCGATTTCTACGATGCGCCTCCGCTAGACCCAGCGCCGCCGGAAGAGAGGCTCTCGCCGCTGCGTCTCCCGATTCCCGACACGCACGGCGCCTTCCCGGCCGGCGCCTATCACGACGGCCCGGCCACGCTCACCGGCATCGGCGATTTGCGGCCGCTCGGTCAGCTGCACGACAGCTTCATCCTTGCCGCCGGACGCGACGGCCTTTGGATCATCGATCAGCACGTGGCTCACGAGCGGATTTTGTTTGAGAAGGTGCTCAGCGCGCGTTCCGCCGGACGTGTGGAAGTGCAGCGCCTGCTCATGCCGCTGATCCTGCAACTCACGCCGGGCCAGCAGATTGAATACGCGCGCATTGCGGATGAACTGATTGCGAACGGATTCGAGTCCGAACCATTCGGCAACCGGACCATCGCGATTCAGGCGGCGCCCGCGTCCATCGGTCCGGGTGATCTGGAGCGCGTGATTTACGAGATCCTCGAAATCGCAGAGTCCGAGGCGCGGCACGTGTCGCTCGACGATCTGCGCCGCGCCATCGCAGCGTCCATCGCATGCCGCGCAGCGATCAAGATCAACACGAGGCTGGATGCGTCGAAGATGGATTATCTACTTCGGGAACTAGCGCGCTGCGATTTCCCGATGTCCTGCCCGCACGGGCGACCGGTCGCGCTGCACTACTCGACCAGGGAAATTCTGAAAGCTTTCCACCGGATTTGAGGCTCGTGCGCCGGGGGAGAAGAGCCGTTTAGCGATAACGTGGTAGCGATCAGACGTATCGCGCTTGGCGGGGAACACTCTTCGCGCGACGGCGATGCTCAGTCTTCTAGCTTCAGTCCTTCGCACCATAGATCCGATCGTCGACAGCCGAATAAACTCAGCGATCGAAATGCCCAGCGATGCCGCTTGTTTCCTTACGAGATCATATTCATTCTTGTCAAGACTGATTTGCGTTCGGCTCATGTTATCGCCGTTGCAGATCATGTTAACGCCCGAGCCGCGCGTGGCTAGTTTTCGGGCCCGGCAAACAGCAGCAGGTTGCCATCGGGATCTTCAACAATGAAGTTCTTAGCGCCCCAAGGCTGCTTCTTCAAAGTCTGGCGAAACGCGGCACCGGCCGACTGAAACTCAACAAACAGCAGCTTGATCTCGGCCGCTGTAGCAACGGTCATAGATACCGATAAGAGTTCCTCCCGATCGCGGACCGTCGGCTCGGTTACTGGTCGATCGACGCTCCTCAGATTGAGCCGCGCCCCGTCGCGCGCCACCTGCGCATAGTAGGGAGGCTTGCCGTAGCTAAATACAAGCGTAAAGCCTAACTTGTCACAGTAGAATTCGCATGATTTCTCGACATCGGTGACGAGCAGTTGCGGTTCTACACCGACAATCGTTGCTTTGGATGGGGATCCGTTCACCTTGAGCGGCGCGGTCGAAAGTCCAGCTTTCAGCGCTTGCCAACTATCGAAGCCTTGCTGTTTTGCGACTAGCTCTTGCGCATCGCGGAGCTTAAAGGTCCCCGCCAGAACCTCGGAGTCGGGCATGTTGACGAAGCGAGGTAAATGCTCGCGAATTTGTGCGGCGACGGGATAGTGGCCCTCGCGGTGCCACCGCAAAATGAGCTTGGCTTGCTTTCTGAGGTTCTCTAAATTGAGCATGCAGGGTCTCCAGAAATGAGATCGTAGGTGGGCATTGCCCTTCGGCGAACCGCCGTTGCTCCTACATGCGCAGATCACAGTTTAGGCGAGGGTGCCGGCACTTGTCAATTGCTTTGGCTGTTTACGATGAGTAAATAGCAATGACTGTTCAATGTTAGGACTTGCATGGTGTGCGCGTAGCGCAGTTGGTAAGCACGGAAGACCCACGAAGAACCGATAAGCAAGCGGTCGAGATCATCTCGGCAGCGTCGTCATGTCAATCCGAGCTGATTATCCTCCCGGTAGAGCAACTTAGCGACGACTTTCTGAACCTGAGAACACGAGTTGCCGGCGAAGTACTTCAGAAGTTTGTAACTTATCGCAAGCGGGCCGTGAAATCTGGTTCGTCCCGAACTCACCGGGCCGTTGGCGACGGTGAGCCTCCCATACCGGCTGAATCCGTAATAGCCTAAGTGAAGTGTCCGAACTGAGCCCGCAGCAATGGGAGGAAGTTGAAAAGCTATTCGCTCGCGCACTGGAACTAACTCCGGACGAACGGGGGGCATTTCTCGAGCGGGAATGCCGGACGGAGGACGTGCGCCGCGAAGTAGTTTCGCTTCTCCAGCATGCGGGAAGCGAGCCGCTGATAAGCGCTCCCGCTATTGCCGCGGCGGCGGCCTCAGTTTGGGAAACCAACCCGGACGAGCGGCTGATTGGAGCGCGGCTCGGGTCCTATCGTCTGCAATCGATTGCCGGATATGGCGGTATGGGCGCAGTCTATCGCGCCTATCGCGATGACGATGAATTCCAGCAGCTGGTAGCGATCAAGCTCGTCCGCGCCGCCGCCGAATCGCGAAGCGCGCAGCAGCGATTCCGTCAGGAACGGCAGATACTCGCCAGCCTATCGCATCCGAACATTGCGCGCTTATTGGACGGGGGCTCTACACCCGAGAACGTGCCGTATCTGGTGATGGAGTTCATTGAAGGTGAACCCATTACGAAGTGGTGCGAGCAGCAGGCTCTTACCATCGAACAGCGCGTGCGTCTCTTCCTCCCGGTTTGCGCGGGAGTGGAGGCTGCGAATCGCGAGCGCGTGATCCATCGCGACTTGAAGCCGGCCAACATTCTAGTGACTCGCGAAGGCGTGCCCAAACTTCTGGATTTCGGCATCGCCAAGTTATTGGACGAGGACCCTCGGGACCCAGGGTTTACGGCGACGCGTTCCCAGGTAATGACGCCGGAGTACGCGTCGCCCGAGCAGGTTCGCGGCGGCAGGGTTACCGCCGCGACCGATGTCTACTCGCTCGGTCTGGTGCTCTACGAAATCCTGACCTCCCAAAAAGCCCAGAGTATTCCGGAGCACACCCCACATACGATCGTCAAAGTCGTGTGCCATGCCGAACCGCTTCCCCCGGCCATTGTGAAATCGCAGCTCTCCGGCGACCTGGATAACATCATCCGGAAAGCCATTCGGAAAGAACCCGAGCGGCGTTACTCTTCGGCTGCGGATCTGGGCAGCGATCTTACCCGGTATCTTGACGGCCGCCCTGTGCTGGCCCGTCCCGATACTCTCACTTACCGGGCCGCGAAGTTCCTGCGCCGCAACCGCGCCTCGGTAAAAACATCGCTCCTGTCGGCGATGTGCGTCCTCGCGGCACTCGCGCTGTTGAATTGGTTGCGCGGTCCATCGCGGATTCCACGCGTGTTGCAGGTCGAGCAAATTACCCAGTCGGGGCATGTCGAGATCGGAGGCCGGATTGTCGCCGTCGGCTCGAACCTGCTCTTCACGGAACGAAACGGAGGCCGCTGGTCTCTGGCCCAGGTTCCGGCCAGCGGCGGTACACCCTTGCCGTGGCCCGTTCCACTTAGCGATCCGAATATCATGGGCATCTCGCCGGATCGCGAGCGCCTTCTGGTTGCAGCCGACCCAACTTTCGGAGAAAACCGAGCGCTCTGGATTGTACCGATCGCCACCCGATCTCCCCGCCGTCTGGGCAAGGTAGAGGCTTACACCGCTTCGTGGTCGCGCGACGGGCACCGCGTGTTCTATGAGGATGGACCCGGTTTGTTCGTAGTCGACGATGATGGCTCGAATCAACGTAAGTTGGCGGACGTCCCGGATCGGCCGTACGGTATCCGTGAGGCGCCTTCGCCGCAAGCGGATCTTTTGCGGTTCTCGCTTTTCAAGAAAGACATGCGGCCGAGTAGTCTCTGGGAAATTCGTTCGGATGGCAGGGGCCTGCATCGCGTGTTACCGGTTCAGGAACCCGGGCAAGGCTGGCCGGACGGCGATTTTGCGGGCGAGTGGACGCCCTCCGGCCGTTACTACGTGTACCACTCTCGCAGCGGCGACGCCTACCTGTTCTGGGCGTTGCGCGAGAGCCGCGGACTGTTCCCCCTGTTCTATCCCCGGCCCGTCCAAATTTACTCAACTCCGCTAACGATCTACTGGGCGACGCCAAGCCCGAATGGACGCCGCGTCTACTTCGCCACCGGACAAGAGCGGCGCGACCTTGTACGTTTTGATCCCGCTCACGGTCAATTCATGCCCTTTCTCTCCGGCGTATCCGGACGGCACGTCAGCTATTCGAGCGACGGGAAGCAGATCGCATACACCACCGTCCCTCAGGATATTCTTTGGAAGAGCCGGTCGGATGGCGGTGGGCGGCTCCAGTTGACTCCTTCAACGATGCGCGCTTTCCGTCCGAGTTGGTCACCGGACGGCAGCCTGATTATCTTCTACGGGAAGCGGCCCGGCCAGCCCAGCCGTATCTATGTGGTCCCCGCGGACGGTGGAAAACCGGATCCAATCGAAGCGGGGGCCGTCGCCTCCGACGCGAGCTGGTCGCCGGATGGGAAGTCGATCCTTTTCGCCGGTGTGACCCTGGGCGATGCGGGAAACTTCCGGCTATATATCATGGACTGGAGATCGAGGAAATACGCGGCCGTGCCTGGGTCCGATGACTTAGCGTACGGCGCATGGTCGCCGGACGGGCGTTACATCGCGGCCACCGGCAGCGTTCCCGGCATCCGGCTATTCGATACCGGAACGCAACAATGGTCCCAGTTAGCCGACGGTCCGCTATTAGGCTCTCCTTTCTGGTCGCATGACGGAAGATATGTTTACTTTCAGAACTCGTCCACATCAGAAGATCAACCGATTTTCCGCGTGCGGGTTAACGGCCGGAAGCTTGAAAATCTGATGAGTTCCAGGCAGCTTCCGCAGTCGGATGTGACCGGCTACTCGTTGTGCGCGCTCACGCCCGACGATGCTCCGGTCGCCAATGTGATTCGCACCAATTCGGATATCTATGCACTGGACGTTGACTTACCCTGAAAGTCCCTGCCTGGTCTACTCCGGATGATTGCGTACAGATGCCATACTCCCGCGGCGCTAACATAGTGGTCGTGATGAAACTCTTACTTGGAACTCTAACCATCCTGGCGTTTTCTTCAGTAGCCGTTTTAGCTCAGCACGAGCATGGCGGGGGCGCTCCGGGTGGTGGCGGAGGAGGATTTCACGGACCTCCGGGCGGCGGCTACATCCCCTCCCATGGACCGGCACCGCACCAGAATGCACCGCAGCCGGCCCCGCGCGGCGAATCGCACCCGAACTTCCGTGACCAGCCCGGACACCCGAACTCTCCTCACGTCGATGAGCACGATAACTGGGTCGGACATGAAGGCGGGAATGCGCATTACCATCTCGATCACCCGTGGGCCCACGGCCACTTCGCCGGTCCGATCGGCCCAAGTCATATCTATCGGCTCGGCGGCGGCGGCCCGTCCCGTTTCTTCTTCAACGGCTTTTATTTCGGCGTGGCGCCTTACGACTTCGGATATTGCGCCGGGTGGCTCTGGAATTCCGACGACATCATCATTTACGATGACCCGGACGATCCAGGCTGGTATCTCGCCTATAACCCGCGGCTAGGCACTTACGTCCACGTGCAGTATCTGGGTTAACCTAGAACACCTTGCCGACGCGCGCGGCTCGGCGGACTAGTACTTGAATGAGCCGCAACATTTACCAATGAGCCGCACCATTTACCGAGCCGCGACGGCGACGGAGCGGTTACTACCACGACCTGTGAGGCCGAACGGCCAGGTCAATCGGTTAGGTTCAACGCCACAAGTTAGAATCTGGGATGTGCGTCCCCGTCGCTGTGCGCTGTTAATAAGCCTGACCCTGATTGCTCCTCTGATTTCCGCGCAGACGTCCGCTTCTGCGCCCGCGGTTCCGAAGACCGGCCTTCTGCAGAACGGCACTTCGCTGTTCCAACAGAACTGCGCCTTCTGCCACGGGCGGGACGCGGGCGGCGGCGAAACCGGTCCCGACCTGACGCGCTCCAAAATTGTGGCGGACGATGTCGGCGGCAATAAAATCGGGCCCATCGTGCGCAACGGCATAACGGATAAAGGCATGCCGAAGTTCGCTCTGCCCGATAACGATATTGCCGCTCTGGTCGCCTTCATTCATGAGGCCAAGACCAAGGCGGAGTCCCAAAAGGGCGGCCGCCGCGGGGTTGACCCGAGCGATCTGACGACAGGCAATGCCGAAGCCGGCAAACAGTATTTCAATGGCGCCGGCGGATGCGCCCGCTGCCATTCCCCCACGGGCGATCTGGCCGGCGTCGCCGGGAGACGCGAAGGGCTCGCGCTGGAGCGGGCCATGTTATACCCGCGCAATCCACCAGCGACGGCTACCGTTACCCTCCCGTCCGGAGAAACCGTCGAGGGTAAGCTCATCCATCGCGACGAATTCACGATCGCCCTTCGCGACGCCTCCGGCCGGTATCGTTCCTGGTTTGTCGATCGAGTGAAGGTCTCGGTCGATTCGCCCGCCGATGCACACGCCGACCTGCTCGCTAAGTACACCGATTCCGATATACACAATTTAATGGCGTACTTACAAACCTTAAAGTAAACCGAGTGAAACTTATGAACGTTACCTCGATATTTACCCCGACCCTACTTCTTGCCTGCCTGCCCGCCGCGCTCCTGGCCCAAGGCGTGGTTCCCGAAACGCTGCTGCATCCGCCGAAAGACACGTGGCCGGGATATCACGGAGATTACTCCGGTAAGCGCCATAGTTCGCTAACCCAGATCACTCCCCAAAACGTGCCGGAGTTAGGCCTCGCGTGGATCTTTCAAACGGGCCAGAGCAATGTTATAAAAGCTTCTCCTTTAGTAGTCGACGGCGTTATCTATTTCACTCTCCCCGATAACGTCTATGCCGTTGACGCTCGTTCCGGCCAGCAGGTCTGGCACTATACCTATCCTCCCAACAAGGGATTCCATATCGGACACCGCGGCGTTTCCATGTACAAAGACTGGCTCTTCTTTCTAACGCCGGATGCCCATCTAATCAGCCTCAATGCATCCGACGGAAAAGTTCGCTGGAATGTGGT
This sequence comes from Nevskia soli, assembly GCF_903970205.1. Lineage (GTDB taxonomy): Bacteria > Acidobacteriota > Terriglobia > Bryobacterales > Bryobacteraceae > Bog-113. The sequence goes on from NZ_CAJCHS010000248.1 coordinate 8,140, forward strand.
AGTCGCCGATTCGCAAAAAGGGTATTGGGCGACCATGTCGCCGATGGTGATAGGGAATCACGTGATCATTGGCGTTTCAGGCGATTTCGATAACCTGACCGGATACCTGCGGTCGATCGATCCGGAAACGGGCAAGACCCAATGGCAGTGGAATAGCACGCCGCCCGTGGGAACTCCGGACGCGACAACCGGCGGAATGACGTGGATGACCGGAACTTATGACCCCGATCTCAACCTGCTCTACTGGGGCACCGGCAACCCGACGCCGGTACTTACCGCGAGCACCCGTCCAGGCGACAACTTATACACCTGTAGCATCGTTGCGGTAAATCCGGATGACGGTAAGTTGGCGTGGGCGTTTCAGGCATCGCCGCACGACACTCATGACTGGGACGCGGTGGAAACTCCCGTTCTGGTGGATGCCGATTTTCACGGCGCGCCGCGCAAGATGCTAATGCAGACCTCGCGGAACGGCTACTTCTTCGTTCTTGACCGCACTACCGGAAAGAATCTTCTGACGGCGCCCTACGGCCCAGTCAACTGGTCGCTCGGCGTTGACAAGGAGGGAAGACCGATCCCGAACCCCGACAAGGAACCCGCGCAGGACGGACGGTTAGTCGCTCCGGACGAAGGCGGTCTCACTAACTATCGTTCGCCCAGCTTCGATCCAGCTACCGGACTCTTTCTGGTCGATGCACACCCGGCTTACGGAATCTACTTCGCCAAACCGGCTGACGGAGTCTTCGGATGGGCCGGCGCGGATTACACCGTGTGGAGCAAAGCGGTTCTTGACGCGATCGACTATCAAACCGGCAAAATCCGCTGGAGTCATGAACTAGGTCCGAATGGCTCCGGAGCCGGAGTGCTGACCACCGACTCCGGCGTTACCTTCACGGGAGATTCCTCCGGCAACTTACTCGCCTTACAAACGAAAGACGGCAAGACCTTGTGGCATGCCGGAACCGGCGGTTCGATGGAAAGCTCACCCATCACCTATGAGCTGGACGGCCGCCAATACGTACTCACCAGCAGCGGCGGAGTCCTTTTTGCATGGGCTCTCCCGCAAGTGCTGTTACATTCCGGTCAGTAAAGAACGCTGGCTAACGCGCGCGGCTCAGTAAATTATTACCTTTCCGCGACGGCGACGGAGCGGTCACTGCCCGCGAGCTACTAACTTTCGAACATATAGGCGACGGCGCTGTCGAGCTTCCGTGTCTGGCTATCGAACATGTCAACCGCAAGCGTGCCGATTGTTCTTTCCGTCGAGAGCAAACGGACGGAGCGATAACTTGACGGTCAGCACTCCACATCGCGCTTCCCACGCCGCCACGTTTTGCTGTAACCTAAATGCACCAGACGCGTATACGGAACCAGAAACAAATGCAACTCAAAACTTGTTCGTTTCTCGCTTATCTCGGCTTGGCTGCATCTCTGCTTACGGCGCAGAACGGCATCAGCCCTCGTCCGTCCCCGGCCGACTACCCGGTTCAAGCCACCATCCCAAATGCCGCGCTCGCGGCCACCGCGCTTTCTCCGGCTCAAATGCGCAGCGCCTTCACCACCAATCTCAGCGGCAAGGGATTCATCGTCCTCGAGGTCGCCTTCTACCCCACCCAGCCGCAGATGAACATCTCGCCTTCGAACTTCCAGTTGAAGGTCGGCGACCATTTCATCCGGCCGTCCGATCCGGCGGTCGTTGCTCACGTACTTCGCCCCAAAGACGATTCGCCGACGTACTCGAGCGGGAAGACGGTCCAGGTGGTGCCGAACGCTGAGATTTATCACGAGTCATATCCCGGCGGAGTTTACAACGGCAACGGGAACGCGAACGGCACGACGCCGCGGGGCGGATGGGGAACAGGAACGGGGGTTTCGGTCTATGGACCCGTACCCGCGGGCGGCGCTTCCGGTTATCCGTCGCAGTATCCGAACGACCGCGGCGCGATCGAGGCGGAACTGACGGACAAATCACTTCCCGACAACCGCATTCTGCAGCCGACCGCGGGCTTCCTTTACTTCTCCGCTCCCTCGCACTTCAAGAAAGACATGCCGGTGGAACTCGATTACTCGCCGGAGGGCAATACCAGCGCGGCTGTTCACCTGACGGTGCCGCCGCCGGCCAACAAGTAGCTTGTTCCGCTACTTCAGGTGAACTACCATCGAATTGAACGGATGGATGCCGCGATTTTTTACGCTCGTTGAGGCACGGCGCATGCTGCCGCGAGTGAGGACTCTGGTCGAGCACGCGATCGAAAGTAAGTCGCAGTACGAAGATTGCGCCCAGCGTTCCGAGCATCTCATGCGCCGCATCATGATCTCCGGGGGCTTGAATGTGGATCGCGGGTCGGCCGCCCTCAATCGCGATCTGCAGAACCGCAGCGGCGAACGCCTGAAGTCTTCCGTCGATGAAATTCACGAAGCCGGCGTGATCGTCAAGGATCTCGACGTGGGTTTGATCGACTTCCCTACACTCTTGAAAGGTTCCGAAGTCTACCTGTGCTGGCGGTTGGGGGAAGACGACGTGCGATACTGGCACGGCGTTCACGAGGGTTTCGCGGGACGGAAAACCATCGATGACGAATTCATTGCCAACCATAGCGGCGGGACTGAAGAGTAGCCAAACGATGGAAATCTCAAGACGGAAGTTCTTTGTAGCGAGCGCTGCGGCGACGGCGGCCGCGAATGCGCGATCGAGCAATGGCAAGCGCCCGTTGATCATCTGCGCGGCCAATGGGTATCGCTATCTTGATCGCGCATTCGAAGCCCTTCATAGCGGCGCCGACACCCTGGATGCCGGCTTAAAGGTCGTTACGGGACCCGAAGACGATCCGGCTGACGATAGCGTCGGCTTAGGTGGTCTGCCGAACGAAGAGGGCGTGGTTGAGTTGGATGCGTGCTGCATGCACGGACCGACCCGCCGGGCCGGGTCGGTCGGCGGCGTCCGGAATATCAAAAACGTGTCGCTGGTCGCGAAGGCCGTCATGGAACATACCGGACACGTCATGCTGGTGGGTGAAGGCGCCGAGCGGTTCGCCGTCTCCATGGGATTCCCTCGCGAGAATCTGTTGACGGAACACTCGCGTAAAGTATGGACGCTGTGGCGCGAGACCCACTCCAATCAGGATTGGTGGGGACCTCAAGTCGGCGCGCCAAACTGGACGGCGCCTGAAAGTCACGCGGAACGGCTCGTCAAACTGAACGAGGTCGCGGCTAACCTCGGGATTCCCGAAGACCAACGCGCGGACGCTATCCACAAGGTTCTTGTGCCGCCGACCGGGACGATCCACTGCTCCGTCGTGAACGCGGCCGGCGAAATCTCAGGCGTGACCACCACTAGCGGACTAGCCTGGAAGATACCCGGCCGTCTGGGAGACTCCCCGATCATCGGGGCGGGATGTTATACCGACGCGGATGTCGGGTCTGCGGGCGCGACCGGCAGCGGCGAAGAGAACATCAAAGTAGCCGGCGCACACACGATTGTAGAGAACATGCGCCGCGGCATGTCGCCGCAAGAAGCCGGCATGGATACTCTCAAGCGCATCGCGCATTATCACAAGGACGATCAAACCCAGTTGAAGTATGTCAGCATGATCTACTACATACTCCGCAAAGACGGTGCGTATGCGGGCGTTTCGTTATGGAGCGGCGGCGATCGCAAGCGCCGGTTCGCGGTTCATGACGGAGAAAAGCGCTACGAGACCTGCGCATTCTTATTCGATGGCAACCCCATCGAGTGGCCGCCGTCGCCGAACGTTCCCTGGTAGAAAATCCCCAAACCGCCCATCCCCGAAAGTTCCTTGGGTCAGTAGAATCCCAACCGAGCCCGACCGAAAGGGAGGGTTGCTCTCAGCCGCGCCACTTGCGAACTTACCCTTCTAACCGCGCGACCCGCACGCTCTTAGCTACATGGATCTGTCGCAGTAGCCAGATATTGATCCAAGTCATGTCGATTTCGTACCAAGCCAGCCCGTGCCGCGCCGATGTCGGGTGCGCGTGGTGATTGTTATGCCAGCCTTCGCCGAAAGTCACCAGCGCGACCATGGCGTTGTTCCGCGAATCATCGCCGGTCTTGAATCGCCGCGCGCCCCAGAAATGCGTGGCCGAGTTGATCAGCCACGTCGCGTGCAGGCCGGCAGTTACCCGGACAAACAATCCCCATAGAAGGAACGGAAGGCCCCCGGTTGCGAGTAACGCAACACCAACCAGCGCCAGCGGCACGTAATGATACTTGGTTAGCCAAACATAGAAAGGGTCGCGAACTAAATCCGGCGCATAACGCGCGGATTCCTCCACATCGCAGTGCGTAGCATCGCCGACCAGCATCCAGATCAGATGCGCCCACCACTTACCGTCCCGAGGCGAATGAGGATCACCTTGCTTATCCGAGAACTTATGGTGTACGCGATGGGTGGCTACCCAGGATATCGGCCCGCCCTCAAGCGCAAGAGTTCCGCAGATCGCGAAAAAGTATTCGACTAACTTCGGCACGCTGTAGGAACGATGAGTCAGGAGCCGGTGATAACCCATGCCGATCCCCACGCTGAGTGCGAGCCAGTAAAGAACGATGGCGACTAACAGCGCCCGCCAGTTGAAAAAGAAAAGTGCGGCAACGGCTCCGATATGAAAGACGGTAAACGCGATCAGGCTCGTCCAATTAATGCCTTGCTGCTTGCGAAACTGCTCCACGGCTCCGGCTGTGGCTTCCAATTGAGGCGGCATAAACGCTGATCCAACGGTAGCAGCGCCGGAGTCCGGTGATTGTAAGAGTTCTGTCAGGGAGCGCCATTGATCGCCTGGCGCTGTCCGAAATGTTTGCGTTACGCGATACAGTCTTCTTCTTGGACTGCGGGATGATAAGAAACCGCTCGAAGTGGTTCGGGAGGGACAATGAGAATCGCCAGTTGGAATGTGAATTCGATCAAATCGAGGCTTGAGCACGTCAAGAGCTGGCTGGAAGCCCACGAGCCCGATGTGTTATTGCTACAGGAACTCAAAGGGACGGAGTTTCCATCCGCCGCCTTTCTGGAAATCGGCTATCAGTCCGTAGCTGTGACGCAAAAGACTTACAACGGTGTAGCGATTCTGTCACGCACGCCGATTGTAACTCTAAGTACAACTCTCGCCGGCGACGAGGCGGATAGCCATGCGCGCTATCTGGAAGCTTCCGTCGGCGGTATTCACATCGTCAATATCTATCTCCCGAATGGAAATCCTCCAGGGAGCGAAAACTTCGCGTATAAGTTAGCCTGGATGGATCGCCTGCAGCGGCAGATGAGTCGATGGGCGGAAAGCGGTACCGAAGTGCTGATAGGCGGCGATTTCAATGTGATCCCCGAGGATATCGATTGCCACAAGCCGGAATCGTGGATGCGCGACGCGCTCTTCCAGCCCGAGCCGAGGGCCCGCTACCGGGCTCTGCTGCAACTCGGATATACCGACGCCTTCCGGTCCTTGCATCCGGGAGAAGCCGGTCAGTTCACTTTCTGGGACTACTTCCGTCAGGCGTTCGAGCACAATCGCGGCATCCGCATCGACCACTTTTTGCTATCGCCCAAGCTCGCCGAGCGGCTCGTGTCGTGCGTGATAGATAAGGAGCCGAGGAAACAGGTGAAGCCGTCCGATCACACACCCATCATTGTGGAGCTGAATCTATAGCGGCGATATCATATAGGAGTGTTCCGCCGCTTAGGAGTACCGTTACCGAGCCGCGACGGTGACGGAGCGGTTACTAACGGTTAGAGTGTTCCGCGGCGGTGCGATTGGAGAATAAATGCCGGACGTTGAAGAAAACGACATAACAAGAGAAGACTTGATCAAGGCGCTGAATGAAGATTTGTCGCGCGAATATCAGGCGATTATCGCTTACGTGAACTACTCACAGGTACTCAAGGGCGCCGCCTACATGAATATCGCGGATGAGCTTGAAAAGCATGCCGAGGAAGAGCTGGATCATGCCCTGCAGATCGCGAATCACGTGGATTATCTCGGAGGAATGCCTTCCGTCGTGCCAAAGAAGGTGAAGACGTCGGAGAAAGCCGAGGAGATGCTGCAATTCGATCTCGACAATGAGCGAGAAACCATTCGCCAGTATCGCCGGCGCGTGAAACAGGCCGATGCCCTGAACGAGTTTGCGATCGCCGAGAGTATCCGAGGCATTCTGGTTGAAGAGCAGGACCACCTGATCGCACTGGCGACTGCCCTCGGAATCGATCCACCGAACCCAGGTATCGCCGACTAACTCGATGTAACTGAACTTACGGCTTCGGCAGAGCGAAAGCAACCAGCGCGTTAGTAGTTCCGAAGACCAGAAACTGACGGCCGTCAAGCTCGAAAGTAATCGGGCCGTTAGTCAAGTTCTGGCCAATATTAGCGTGCCAGAGAGTCGCGCCCGTTGCAGGATCGACCGCGATCAAGTTACCGGAGGTATCGCCATCGAAGACGAGGCCTCCGGCGGTACTGAGCAGGCCGGCCACTACGCCGCCGATGTCATGCTTCCAGCGAACCGCGCCGGTCTGGTAGTCGATCGCTTCCAGGGTACCGGCAAAGTTCAGAAAGTCATCCCGGCCGGCAAAGCCCTCGGCCTTACCTTCGGCGGTCAAGTAGAAGATACTCCAGTTTTGCGAGGCGTTCAGATAGAATAGCCCGGATTGCGGATCGAACGTGGGAGGAAACCAATTCGTCGCTCCATTGGAACTCGGCGCGACTAAGGTGCCGTCGCGAGAGGGCTCTTTCTTGGGATCGGGAATGGGCTGGCCCTTCGCATTGAGTCCCAGCGACCAATTCGGTTCGATGAAGGGCGCGGTCAGAAGGTGTTCGCCCGTCGCGCGGTCCAGCAGAAAGAAGTAACCGTTCCGCGAACCTTGAGCGACCAGCTTGCGCGGCTTTCCCTGAAACGGCGCATCGAAAAGAACGGGTGTCTGAACGGCATCCCAATCGTGAGTATCGTGGGGCGATACCTGGTAATACCAGGCCATTTTGCCGGTATCGGGATTGAGCGCCACGATCGAGCACGTCCATAGGTTGTCACCTTTGCGCGCCGCGCTGGCATGCACGGGATTCGGATTTCCGGTTCCCCAGTAGATCAGATTCAGTTCGGGATCGTAAGTCCCAGTCATCCACGTCATGCCGCCCCCGTGACTCATCGACTCGATGTCGGGCCATGTCTCCGAGCCGGGCTCGCCGGGTTTCGGTTCTACGTTCCAATGCCATTGCGCATCCCCGGTTTCAGGATCGCGCGATTCGAGATACCCTGGGTTATCCAACGAATCGCCGCCAACGCCGACAACCAAATGATTGCGAACAACCAGCGGCGACATCGTGCAGAAGTATTCCAGCTTCGGATCGGCGATCTGCTTCTGCCAGCGCACGGTGCCGTCTTTGGCGTTTAGCGAGATCAGGTTGCAATCCGGCGATTCGAAGTAAAGCCAATCGCCCCACATAGCCACGCCGCGGCTGCCGATGTGGGTCGCTTTGCTGGGCGGGTACTTATAATGCCAGAGTTCATGGCCCGTGCGCGCGTCGACGGCCCAGACATTATCGGGAATGCTGAAGTATAAAACGCCGTTTACTTCCAGGGGTGTCGACTTAATCCAGCCGGCGAAACCGCCGAGACCGGCGACGCCGGCGTTCGATGGATGGTAAGTCCAGACTTTCTCCAACTTAGACACATTCGAGGCATTGATCTGGGTCAGCGGACTAAAGCGGCGCCCCGAGTAATCGCCGTTGTACGTGGGCCACGCGCTCCTGGGAGGTTGCCCGATAGAGGCGGCCGGGAGTTGTTGCGCCGAGTAAGGCTCGGCGGCGGCAAGCACCAAAACGCCAAGCGCGAATAGCATTTTCACCTGATGGCTCACTTCAGAGTCTCCAGAAAAGCAAGCGTATCGTGCATCTGGCGATCCGTGATATGGGCCATCAGTTGTTCATGCGCGGCCAAAGGATCGTCTACTGTGACTTTTGCACCTTCGGCATTTAGAACACGATGCTGGCCGGAGGCATCTTTCAACACGACTTTGAATTCGTCCCTATGTTCGAGCACGCCGGATTCGGTCTGCCCCGACGGAAGAACCACAGTTACTTTGACGGGTGGAGCCGGCTTCGTCTTTTTGCCCATCATCGAATCCATATAGGTCGGGACGGGATAGATCATGCGGCGTTGTAAGTCTACGGGTTCGTACGCCGCGGCGATATGTTGCAGGTCGCCGGTCGTCGAGTGGCACGTGGAGCACTTACCAGCGCCGAAGAAGAAACCTTTCCCCGCAGCCGCGTCGCCGGTGAGTAACCCGGATATCGTGTAGCTGAACCGGTTCGCGGTCGCCGCCGCGCGCGAATGCAGGAAGGCGGCGAGATCGGCAATTTGTTCGGGTGTGTAATTGAAAGCCGGCATTCCTCGCTCAGGCCGGCCGTTAAGAATCACGGGTCCGATCTGATCGCCATGCTCATCGTGAAGGACCACGGAAGAGCGAACCAAGTCGGGCGCGCTCCTCCCGGTAGCCTCGGTACCGTGGCAGAAAGCGCAAGCGGAAATAAAAGCCTGGCGGCCGCGCTCGATCGCCGGGTCGGGTGGCGACGCCGGCCCGAACTGCGCAACCAGGGGCAGGGCGAGGAATATCGTGGATAAGAGCACCAAAACAATCAGATTGTATCGAGTCCGAAACGGCCTAGCGCTTCCGCGGCTTGCTCCCCGTCCGCTTCTTCGTCACCGCCCTTGCATTCTTCTCCACGCGCAACTTCCATGCCGCATAAAGCGCGCCCGTAAGTACGTCTTCATCCGCTTGCGCCAGCCGGATATGCGTCGCACCCATCCGTCCCCATCCGCCGAACACGGGAATGAATAGCTCCGGCTGCTCCTCCACGAACGCCGCCTGCTGCTCCGGCGAGAACATCAGGTTGCCATAACCTTGCGCTTCGGAAGCGAGAGTAGCGAAGATCCTGCCGCCTACGCGAAAGTCCGGCGCTCCCATATGCGAGCTCTCTTCCGCGCCCTCCATACTCAGTGCGATGCGGCGAAAGTCACTCGCGTTCATCTAATGCGCGGCCGCCGCCATCGCCTCGTTCAGACCTTTAAATATCGCGTCATAGTGTCCGCTTTCCGCGGCGTACCGCAGGGGCTTCACATTTTCCACGCAGATCTCGTCCACCGAATTCTTACTTAGGATCTCCATTACCTCCGCAATGTATTTTTCGAGCGGCATAGCGCGCGGATCGGACCGGCCGCCCATTAAGTCGGTGGCCACATATGGAGGTATAAGTTCGAGAACCTCTGTCGTCGTCCCCTTGAGCTGATAGCGGAGCGATTGCGTGTAAGAATGAATCGCCGCCTTGGTTGCGCAGTAAGTCGGCGTCGGAGCCATCGGAACGAAAGCCAGCCCGGAGGAAACATTCATGATCACGGACCGCGCCTGTGTCCGCAGCAAAGGCATGAGAGCCGCGGTAAGCCGGATCGGACCTAGCAGATTTGTGTTGACGATAGCTTCCGCGTCCGCAAGATCTTCGGGCTGCGCCGATAAGTTCTCCCGCCGCATGATCCCGGCATTATTGATTAGTACATTCAGATTCGGATATTGTTCCGAAACCTGAGCCGCGAATGCGCGGATTCCGGCTGCGTCCCCGGCGTCGAAAGCGATCGATTTCATGCCGGGGTTCGCCGCCGTGGTCTCATCCAGCATCTGCTGCCGCCGCCCGGCGATGATTACCTGGTTACCGCGTTTCTGAAACGCTTCGGCCAAACCGCGGCCGATCCCCGAGCCTCCGCCCGTGATCAAAATGGTATTGCCTGTCAATTGCATCTAACTTAATGCTACTCCGCGCGCGAGCTCAATTTTACCGAGTTCGGCATGACCTTCGGTTCACAACCAAACATGAAAAGAAACCGTACAGCCCCACTCCGAGCCCGACCGAAAGGGAGGGTCCCCCGCTGTCAACCGCATTGACTCTCCTCGCGTCGACAGCTTTCGCGGGTGAGGTCACAATCAACGTCAGCAGTCTCGTTAACGAGCCTTGGACCTATCAGACCATCCCCAACTCAGGCACGTTTCCCGTTGGTTATCAGAATCTCGACGGTATTCCATTCGAGATTTCGACCGCCCCGAATAACGTTTGGTTGGGCCGCGCCGCGGCAAATTCCGGCCCCGGGACTGTAGCCGTGACCATTCCGATCGGAGTCGAAGGCGTAACCACTGTGTTCACGCTGCTCAATACATTCTGGGGGCAGCCCGGGCCGGCGACGTTTACCAAAACACGATTAACGGAACCAGCACTGTCCAGGCTTGGACCAATGGAGAAGGTCAACGCCTGGACCGCAACGAGGGTTTCAGTCGCGGCATGTTCACCGCACTTACCGTTAGCACCTGCCCGGTTATCGCCACGGAGAACCTAACTTTGTCGAGAATCTACTTACAGCGCATTACCCTGGCGAACCGCGGCGCCACCGCGGTTTCCGGCCCGGTCTATCTTGTTTTGAAAGACCTTCCGGAGGGGTCAAACCTAGCGCCCAATACAACTCTATTCCTGTACCTCAAGCTCAGCGGCCCCTCCGGCGCCGCGATTACTTACACACCGCTGCTGGCCAGTAGCTTGGCCGGCACGCCGTAATCAGATCGCCACCTGCTCGATACACTCCTCCAGCGTCGTCATCGCGAAATCCGCCTGATCGCGCGTCACGATCAGCGGCGGACTCAGCCGCAGCGTGTTTTCGCCCGCGCCCAGAATCAACAGCCCGCGCTCGAAGGCCATATCGACGATCCGGTCGCGCTCTTCCGGCGCGCGCTCTTTGGTCTTCTGATCGCGCACCAGTTCGATCCCGATCATCAGCCCCAGCCCGCGCACATCGCCCACCAGCGGGAACCGGCCGGGCCAGGTCTTCATCCGGTCCATCATGTAAGCGCCCATGCGCGCCGCGTTATCCACCAGCTCCTGCTCCAGCAGCTCAATCGTCGTCAGCGCCGCCGCGATCGATACCGGGTTCCCCCCGAACGTCGACGCATGCGCTCCCGGCGGCCAGTTCATCACCTCCGCATTCGCCACCGTCGCGCTGATCGGCATGCCGCTCGCGATTCCCTTGGCGACCGTGAAGATATCCGGCTCGATTCCAAAGTGATTCGACGCCCACATCTTCCCCGTGCGCCCCATTCCGGACTGCACCTCGTCCACGATAAGCAGCATGCTGTGGCGATGCGCGATGCGCTGCAGTTCTTCCAGGAATTCCTTCGGCGGCACAATGTATCCCGCCTCGCCCTGAACCGGTTCCACCACGATCGCGGCCACTTCATCCGCCGGCAGAATAGTCTTGAGCAGCTGATCCTCGATCACGCGCGCGCACTCGATCCCACACGTATCCGGCGTCTTGCCGTAAGCGCAGCGATAGCAGTACGCATAAGGCACGTGGTGCACGCCCGCCATGAACGGACTGAACCCGCGGCGCTGCACCGGCCGGCGCGCGGTCAGCGACAGCGCACCCATGGTGCGTCCATGAAACGCGCCTAAAAACGCGATGAACTTGTCGCGGCCCGAGTGGTAGCGCGCCATCTTAATCGCGGCTTCCATCGCCTCCGTGCCGGAGTTCCCGAAGTAAACGCGCCGTTCGGCGTTACCCGGCGCGAGCGACGCCAGCTTCTCGGCCAGCTGCACCATGTTTTCGTAATAGAAGTCGGTTCCCGACATGTGCAGGAATTTGGCCGCCTGCTCCTGAACCGATCGCACCACCGCGGGATGGGCGTGCCCGGTGGAACAGACCGCGATTCCGGCGTTGAAATCGAGAAAGCGATTGCCATCGACATCGATGACGGTTGCGCCTTGGCCGCGGTCCATCACCAGCGGGTAGCCGCGGGTATAAGAAGGCGAAAGGACTTTGTTATCGCGATTGATAATGGCCTGGGCGCGCGGGCCGGGCAGCGGGCCCTTGAGCAGAGGCAGAGCGGGTGAAGACTCGTCCATGCGGAGTTCTTCCATAACCGTGTTCATAGTGAATCTCCTGATTCCAACCGAAAATTACGAAACGAATAGAGGAGGGCCGCTCGGAACGGAGCGGTTAGTCGGAACCGAAAAGGCTGGGACGAGCCATGCAGGGGCGCACGGGCATGATCCAGAGTAGCTGAAAGCGCGCGAAAGCGAAACCCCCGGGTTCGAATAGCGCTTGAATATTCACGGGCGGCAACCCTCCCTCTCCAACCGGCAACGGAATCCCGCACCGGCAACGGAATCCCGCACCGGCAACCGAATCCCGACACCGAGCCCGACCGAGAGGGAGGGTCTTCCACACTGCCGCCGCCACCCCTGCTAGAATCTCCACCGATGCTCCGCCGCGAATTCCTAACCGCGCTAGCCGCCGCACCCCTGCTCCGTTCCGACACCCCACCTCTCCCCGTCAAGCTCGGCATCGACCTCTTCAGCCTTCGCTCCCAAGGCTGGACGCCGTTCC
>NZ_CAJCHS010000249.1 GCF_903970205.1 Nevskia soli
GACGCAGCAGCAGGCGGTGATGTCGAGCTTCTTCTTTGCGACGCCGACGTTCATGCTAAGCGGATTCTCGTTTCCGATTCGTAACATGCCGATAGCCGTGCAGTATCTGACTTACCTGAACCCGCTGCGATACTTCGTGGAGATTGTGCGTGGAGTGTTCCTGAAGGGAATTGGATGGTCAGTACTCTGGCCGCAGATGACGGTACTGGCGTTTTACGGAGTTACGATTTTGTTGCTGGCGGCGAGCCGGTTCGAGAAGAAGCTGGATTAGGGTTTAGACTGGAAAGAGTAATATGAGAAAACCCGTTCTGGTTGAGGGTCCGTACGACACGATCGAGGCTTTGGCCGAGGCGGGGAACATCTCGCCGGAGCGCACCCGCGAGCTTGTGGAGATGGCGCGGGAATCCATAGCGAATCAGGCACGCCGGACCGCTCGCTCTAAGGCGAGAAAGGCCGCTTCGAATCGTGGCCCGACCAAGGCTGCCAAGCGCTGATAACGGCGTCGTCGACACGCCCTTCGCTTTTCTGAATATCCCTTACGACACCGAGTTCGTCAGCCTTTACCTCGCATACATCGCAGGTTTGTCCGCATTCGGCATCAGACCTACGGCAAGCCTTGAGATTCCTGGCGGGGATCGCCGCCTTGACCGCATCTTCACTTTGATTCAGAGCTGCAGGTATTCTTTCCACGACCTTTCGCGTGTACAAATGGATGAACGCCGCCCTCCTACGCCTCGGTTCAACATGCCATTCGAACTAGGCTTAACGGTTGCGTGGGACAAGCTGAATCCGGGCACACACAGTTGGTTTGTGATGGAATCGCAGAGCAGGCGTGTCTTAAAGTCGTTGAGCGATCTCGCGGGCACTGATGTTCAGATTCACAATGGAAATGTCAACGGTGTGTTTCGTGAACTGGCGAACTCACTCGTTCGCGCCGAACGCCAACCGCCCGTACAAGAGATGCAAGCGATCTACCGTGCTCTGCAGCAACGGCTTCCTGCTATCCAACGTCAGGCGGGCGGCGGTTCGGTTTATGGCGCTCGGACCTTCCACGAACTGCGCCTTCTTGCGCGAGCACTCGCTCGCGAACAGACATCGACTTAGTTGACGAAGTAGATTCAATACAACGTATCGCGCTGCTTCGGCAGTTCCTCTTCCGTCGCACGATGCTTCGCGCGCCTGGCATTTTACGGAGTGACGATTTGCTGCTGGCGGCTAGCCGGTTCGAGAAGAAGCTGGATCGGGGATTACACTAGAGGTAGATATGGTAAAGCGAGCTATTGTCGAAGGTCCGTTCCCCACGGTCGAAGAGCTGGCGAGAGAGGGAAATATCTCGCCGAAGCGGACGCGTGAGCTTGTGGAGATGGCTCGGGAAGCAATAGCGAATCGGGCGCGCCGGGCCACTCGGTCTAAGGCCACGAGAAAGGCCGCTGCGAAGCGTGCCCCGACCAAGGCTTCGAAGCGGTCATAACGGCGTCGTTGACGCGCCCTCCGCCTTTCTCAACATTCCCTACGACGAAGAGTTCGTCGACCTTTACCTCGCTTACATCGCCGGTGTAGCCGCATTCGGGATCATACCGCGAACGAGTCTAGAGATTCCTGGCGGTGAGCGCCGCCTCGACCGCATCTTCGGCCTGATTCAGACCTGCAGATATTCGTTTCACGATCTCGGGTGGCGATTCCGCGTTTGGCGCGCGGACTTTCTACGAACTGCGCGTTCTTGCGGGGGCGCTCGCGCGCGAACAGATCTTACTTAGTTGACAAAGTAACTGCGGTACAACGTATCCCGCTGCTTCGGAATAAATCCCGCGTCGCGAATCAATCGCCGCAGTTCCTCTTCGGTCGCACAATGGTGCGCGCCGGCGGCCGACACGACATTCTCCTCGATCATGATACTGCCTACATCATTTCCGCCAAAACGCAAACCAACCTGGCAGGTCTTCAATCCGGGTGTCACCCAAGACGACTGGATGTTGAGGATGTTATCCAGATAGATCCGTGAAATCGCCAACGTCTTCAGATACTCAACTGCGGTCGCTTCTTCCTTAACAAACCGCCCGAGCGAAGTATTCTCGCGCTGAAAACTCCACGGGATAAATGCCGTGAACCCACCCGTATCTTCCTGAATCTGCCTGACGAGCTCCAGATGATTGATGCGCTGATCGATCGTCTCCCCGCAGCCGAACATCATCGTTGCCGTGGTCCGCATGCCGAGTTCGTGGGCGGTCCGGTGTACGTCCACCCACTCCTGCACGCCGCACTTCAACCGGCTGATGCGATAACGAACGGCATCGTCCAGAATCTCCGCGCCGCCGCCCGGAATGGAGTCGAGCCCCGCATCGCGCAGCCGGGCAATTGTGTCGCGCAAGGTGATGCCACTCACCTCCGCGATATTCCAGATCTCCGGCGCCGAAAAGCAATGCGTCCAGATATTGAAACGCTGCTTGATGGCGCGCAGCAGATCCTCATACCATTCAATTTTCAGATCGCGGTGAAGGCCGCCCTGCATCAGGATTCCGGTGCCGCCGAGGTCGAGCGTTTCCTGAATCTTGTCGAAGATCACTTCGTTGGGAAGTACGTAGCCCTCTTTGTGACCCATCGGTCGATAGAACGCGCAGAAGCTGCAATATTCCGTGCAGAAATTCGTGTAGTTGATATTGCGGTCGATGATGTAGCTGACCACGCGTTCCGGATGCAACCGGCGCCGCACCGCATCCGCTTCCATGCCGATCCCAATCAGGTCGTCCGATTCGAACATCTCCCGGGCTTGTTCGCGAGTCATCATAAGGGGCCTGCTTCCAGTGTAGATGGCGCGCTCAAATGCAGTGATCAAGAGGCGGCGGCGAGTCCCCGTTCGAGGTCGGCGATCAAATCGTTCGTGTCTTCGAGACCAATGTTCAGCCGCACGATCCGGTGTTGATAGTTGTTACGATCCCGTCCTCGGCTCATGTCGTACGCCACAGCCAGACTGGTAACCCCCGCCCAGCTATAGCCGATTTTGAATAGCCGAAGTGCATCGACGAATCCCTGAACTTGTAACTTAGTCGCGTCCGGACGGAACACGATCGAGAACACACCGGCCGATCCGGTGAAATCGCGCTTCCAGAACTCGTGCCCAGGACACGATTCCAGCGCCGGATGCAGCACGCGTTCGATTTCCGGCCTTTGGGCAAGCCAGTGCGCAATGCGCAGCGCCGAACTCTCGATCGCACTTAGCCGAACGGCCAGCGTCTTCAGCCCTCTTAGCGCCAGACTACAATCGTCGGGTGAGGCGGCGCACCCGAGCATCTGCTGATGGGAACCGATCTTCTCCCAAGCCGCCGCGTCCTTAACCGTGACCGATCCCAGCAGCAGATCGCTGTGGCCGCCAACATACTTGGTAAGTGCCTGCATCGTAATATCAACGCCGTGTGCCAAGGCATCGAAGTAGACTCCAGCGGACCAGGTGTTGTCGAGGACAACTAATGCTCCGCCGGCATGTGCGGCTTCGCAGATAGCGGGCACGTCCTGCACTTCCATCGTGATCGACCCGGGACTCTCGCACCAGACCAGCTTAGTGTTCGACTTGACTAACTCATCGATTCCGCGGCCAAGAAGCGGATCGTAGTAACTCACCTCGACACCAAAACGGCGCAGTACATGATTTGCAAACTGACGATTTGGACCATAAATACTCAGCGGAATCAGGATATGATCGCCCGACTGTAGCAGCGCGAAGTTGATTAGAGAAATCGCGCTTTGTCCGCCCGGCGTGATGAGCGTGCGGTAGCCGCCCTCTAACTCACAGACTCTGGCCGCCAACTCCAACGTAGTCGGCGTGCCGTAAAGTCCATAGGTGTA
>NZ_CAJCHS010000250.1 GCF_903970205.1 Nevskia soli
CACGAATTCCCAGGCGCGATTGTCTTCCTCCGCGCCGATCCAAACATCGAAATTAGCGCTGATCCACGAGCCGGGGAATATGTGGTCAATGGTGGACGGTTTAATGCGCGCGAAGGCTTCGCTGACCGTGATCGCCTCCATTTTCGGGTCGGCTGAAATGCCGGAATAGAGCTCGCGGAAAAAGGGGCGTCCGTTGCGGTCGTAATACTCCCAGGCATTCTCCCCGTCAAGGATGATCGGCGCGAGCGCATCGCGGCCCGAGTTCAGAATCGGCGCGCAATTTTCACGGATGCGCGTCAGAAAATCACGCGCGGCGTCGCGTGAATTCATCCCCGAATAGACGAAGCCGATGAGATCACTCATCAGGTGATCGCGGAAAATGACGCCCATTTCGCGCGAGCCCTGCTTCCATTTCCACGGCCGGTAGGTTTGATCGACGCCCGCGCCCTGGCCCAGCGTGCGTTCGAGAATGCCGTTGTCCGTGGCCGCCCACTGAAAGCCGGCATCGGCCGCTATGGCGAAGACCTCGTCGGAAACTGAACCTTCCGACGGCCAGAGTCCCACCGGCGCGACCCCGAACAGAGAAGTCATGTAAGTTCGCGCCATCTCCAGTTGCACCCGCGCGTCCTCCGGGTACTGAAACGTGGCAGGCAGCGGGACGCCGGGATGAGACACCCGCGCGATGTCCGAGTTGCACAGCAGCGGAAGGATGGGGTGGTAGAAAGGCGTCGTCGAGATCTCGATCTGGCCGCGCTCCGCCAGCTTCTTGTATTCGGGTATGGTTTGGCCGATCAGTTCGCGTTCTTTAACACCCACTAAGGCCTGATCGTCCACATTGAAGTCCCGTCCTTTACGGATTAGACCGGCGATCAGCGCATCATCCTCCTGGTAATACTCATCGAACCACGCAAGCTGCGAGAGTACCTGCAGATCGCGAAACTCCTGCGGTCCGAAGATGCCTTTGGATGCGGGCGATTCGCGCTGCGCGCGGCAGGCATCGTATAACTCGCCGTACCGCGGGTAGCGGTAAATCATGCGGGAAGGGTTCGCGTGAAAGAACTGCTTCAGGATGAATTGCTGCTCATCGTTCGTCAATGTCTCGGCCGGCTTGAGCGCGAGCTGAAGGAAAGGATCGCGCGCTTTACCGGCCGCGTAATCTTCCACTTGGACCAGCATGGAAGGAACCAGGTTGAACGTTTGCCGAATGGCGGGAAACTCCTCTAAGATTCGCGCCATTCCGTAGTAATCTTTAAGCGCATGCATGCGCGTCCAAGGCAGCTTGTACTCGCCCGAGAGTAAGTCCTTATAGAACGGCTGGTGCATGTGCCAGAGAAAGCACAGATAGATACGCGGCATTATCGATGGGCTACGATGCTATTGCCTTTGATCGCGCGCCAGAGTTCCGCGTTCATCTCAGCATCGTCGTTGAGATCGGCGTCGCGCAGATCGAGATGCGCTTCGGCGCCGCTTCCCGCGCGAGCTGAATTGCGGACGTTCAGTGGTGTTTTCGGCTGCTCGGCCGTGTAGGCCGAAGTGTCGGGCGACATCTGAAAGACGGCGCTCATGGCCGTCGCTCCCGCATCGAATTGGGTCATCGGCCGTATGCCCAAAAGCAGCTCCATGGTGCGCAGGATCGAGGTGGTGTTGTACATGGTGCTGTCCACCTGATGGCGCCTTACAAAAGGTGAAATCACGAATGCGGGTGAGCGGTGCGAATCGACGTGATCCGGACCATTCTGCGCGTCGTCTTCCACGATGAAGACCGCGGATTCAGCCCAGAACCGGCTCTTCGAAAGCGCTTCGATAAGCATTCCAACAGCGAGGTCGTTATCGGCCGCGGCGCTGAGGGGCGCGATCTTGCCCGGCGCGAGACCGGAGGTGTGGTCATTCCCCATGCGAACAAAGAGGAGTTGAGGCATGGAGCCGCTTTTCTCAAAACCCTGAAGTTCCCGGATGAACTCCTTGGCGCGTTCGACATCCGGGTAATCCAGATCGAATCCGCGATATCGCATATCGGTGACGGGGACAAGTTGTGGATCATAGACCTTATCGATCTGCGTTCCGTCGGCCGCGGCGGTCGCCTTGTTCTTCGTCCAGTAGCCGTAATTGCGCATGGAAACACCGGCCATGTGCGCGTTGTTCCATAAGAAGCCGGCCGGCGGGAGCGCCGCGGGCTCACCGCCTTCGAAGCTATAAGTCTTGCGGCGGCCGCCGTAGTTATTGGGCCACATTTTTTCGACATAGTCATTGGCTATGGCCGAAGTGCTCCAGTTATGGCCGTCCGCACTTACATCGGCATTCACATAGAAGTTATCCAACAGGACGAACTCGCGCGCCAGCTTATGCAGGTTCGGTGTGACGTTCTCGCCGAAGAGAACTAATGAAGGATCGCCGTTGCCCTCGCGCATGTCGCCTAAAACCTGATCGTATGTGCGGTTCTCTTTCACGATGAAGATGGCGTGTTTGATGCCGGCAGGCAAGGCCGGTTTCGCTGCCAGCTTGCCATCGTTGTACGCCGCGTTAGCAATCACCGTGTCCGAGTAAGTATTCAACTGGTCAGGCGTCGGGGGAGCGATGAACGACACAGTTCCTTTCTGAATGAACGCGACATATTGATAAGTAGGATCGTCGGCCCGATGCGACCGCGCGACCGCCTTTGTCGGATTGGGACCCATCGGATTGGCATGTGACCCCAACCCACGCCCATTTACGACCACAACTGTGCCGTCGCTCAATGCCCGCACTGCCGTCGGATACCAGCCCACCGGAATAAATCCCGTAAGTACGGTTTTCTCCTGCGACAGATCCACCTGCGCCACCGCGTTCGCGTTGGAACAGACCACATAGAGCGTCTTCGCGTCGGAGCTAAGGGCGAGCGCCGACGGAGTCATACCGAGCGGCTGCAGTGGCGTCATCGCAATGTTGATCGTTTCCGCATGTTCCAAACCGCCTTCGCTTACCGTCACGCCGAAGACAGAGTTGGTATTAGCCGCTGCGATATAGATCCGGTCCCCGTTGGCGCCGTGCCGCCAGATCATGTCCGTAGGATGCGAACCTAGACGGATAGTCGTAGTGATCGAGTTATCCGAGGCAGAGTATTCGGTAAGTGTTCCATCGGCCCAGCTGGTCACGAAGTAACTCTTGCCATCCGGCGCGAACAGGATGCGGTACGGGCGCCGGCCCGTCTTCACATGGTCGACCACGAATCCCGTAAGCGGATTGATAATAGCCAGGGAGTCCTGGTAAACGTCCGCCGCGTACAGCATGCGGCCATCGGGCGAGAAGCACACGTCGCCGATGAAATCGTCGTCGGTGCGTTTGGCCGGGTCGACCGCCGGGAACATCCTGGGTGAAGTCAAATGGCCGTCGGCGAAGGCGAATTCGAGAACTCCGGCTTGCGATCCTCCGCCCGCGTAAACGTGGTCACCTTTCGGATTGAAGGCGAGCCCGAGCCAGCCGTCCTTTATCGGAGTGCGGCTCACCTCTTTGCGGTCCGCAACACGAATGACACTGATCGATGGGGGCGCCGTGCCGCCATTCAACACCAGCAGATAGCGTCCGTCGTTGGATAGCGCAGTCGACATCGGAAACGTCCCTACTTCGACCTGCGTGCCCGCGGGACTCAATTTCCAGCCGCTATTCAATAAAAACCCGCCGGACGCCAGGGGTCCCACTTGAACACGCGCCGCTGGTTGGGACAGCAGAAAGCCGGACAACACACACACGGCTCCGATGGCTGGGAAGATACGCATTTCAGTTCCTCTTGGGTTTATTCGCGATACCGCTGCGCAATCGGGAAACGGCGTCCGATACCAAAGGCCTTGGTCGTTACCCGCAGCCCGGGCGCGGCTTGCTGCCGCTTATACTCGCTCAAATCAACCTTGCGAACGACGCTTGACACGACGTCGAACGGTACTTGCAGCGACTCCGCAATTTCTCTCGGGGGACGCAACTCCTCCACATAGGCCCGCAGAATCGCATCCAAAACCTCGTATTCGGGAAGCGAATCGGAATCCTTTTGATCGGGACGCAACTCAGCCGACGGCGGCTTCTCAAACACGCTATCGGGAATTGCTCCGGGATGACGCCGGTTGGCCACCCTCGACAACTCATAAACGAGCGTCTTGGGAACGTCGCTGATCACCGCGAGACCGCCGCACATGTCCCCGTATAGAGTGCAGTAACCGACGGCCAGCTCGCTCTTATTGCCGGTAGTCAGTACAATCGAGCCGAACTTATTCGAAAGACCCATCATGGTGACGCCGCGCAATCTGGATTGCAGGTTTTCTTCGGTCACATCCATCGGCAATCCGTTGAACATCCCGGATAGCGTCTTGCGGAACTCATCGTAAACCGGCGTGATCGCGATCAGTTCAAAGCGGATCCCGAGATTCCGGGCCAGAGCGCGCGCATCCGCGACACTGCCTTCGGACGAGTACGGACCCGGCATCCCGACGCCCATCACGTTGTCCGCGCCAACCGCATCCACCGCGATCACGGCCGTCAGCGAAGAATCGATGCCGCCGCTTAACCCGATCAGCACTTTGCTGAAACCGCACTTCGTCAGGTAATCGCGCGTGCCGAGGACTAGCGCCTGATACGCCGCCTCGCACTCGTCCGGCAGATCGGCGCGCAGGTCGCCGGAGCCGGTACACACGTTGGCGTACACCAAATCTTCCGTGAACGACCGCGCGGAAGCGATCACCGAGCCCTCCGCATTCATGACGAAACTCGATCCGTCGAACACCAGCTGATCGTTCCCGCCGACCTGATTCACCATCACGACCGGGAACCCGTAGTGGCGCGCCGCGGTGGCGAACATCTCATGCCGGAAGAGGCGTTTACCCATCGAGTAAGGAGAACCATTGATACTCAGCAGCAGGTCCGCGCCGAGCTGCGCCATCTCCTCCACGGGATCGAACGGATACAAACGGCGCTCCCAAAACTGCTTGTCATTCCAGGCATCTTCGCAAATCGCGAGCGCGATCGTGCGGCCGCGGAACCTGAAAATTCCGCGCTTCTCCGCGGGCACGAAATAGCGGGCTTCATCGAAAACATCGTAAGTGGGCAGCAGCGATTTGGTCTGCCGAAACCGGATCTCGCCGCCTTCGAGAAAAGCCGCTCGGTTGGCGGCGTGCTTGCCGGTGGTGGAGCTTGAATGGCCGACGTAGCCGGCAATGATCCCGATGTCGAGATCCCGCGTGCGGTCCGCCAGATCCTGCAGCGCCTGCTCGGAGGCGGGCACGAAGCTCGCCTTTTCGACCAGATCGCGTGGAGGATAGCCGGTGATCGAGAGCTCCGGGAAGACGATCAGATCGGCTTGCGCCGCGTCCGCATCGCGCGCGAACGCGGCCATTCGCGAGACATTCCCCGCGAGGTCGCCGACGGTTGCGTTCATCTGGCCGAGCGCGATCTTCACTTAGCTGACATTTTAGCGTTGAAGGGGCAGCGCCTCTCTGTGCTGACCCCGGCTACGCTCTTTCAGGAGTTAACGAAACAACCCGGATTCGGCGCGTGCGATGAATGGCGGAGAGTCCACTTAGCGATGCCTCTGCTAGCGCTTCCGCAATCAGGCCCGGCGCAAAGTCATCCATATTGCGACCCGGCGGTACAGATCGTAAAAGGCTAGCTCGCCGGTCTTTCGAAAGAACCTGGCTTTGGGAAGCACCTCTAACTTGACCCAATCGCTGCAACACGAACTCTTTCGCGGGATCGGTCAAAATCGAAATCGCCGGTTGGCTGACTTCTGGAGTTGCTCTCGCGCCGGTTATCAACACACCGGAATCGATATAGGTCCGCTTTACCAGAGAGTCTAGCCTCGAAGGCCCTTCCGCTCGGCGATCTCGGCTTCGACTGCGTTCGCGTCCAGGAACCGTGCTCCTCGGTTGCGATGGCTTCCCGCAGCACCTCGTACCGTCTCCTCAAGCTCTCCGCGTCCTCAGGATTACCCAACGGAACGGTCGTCGGCCGCCCGGCAACCAGGATTTCCCGCACGACGTCATTCGGCGACAGCCCTCGCGCCTCAGCTTCGTAGGCTTCTTGGATAACTGCACGGACATTTAGTTGCCCAAACCCGTGCTCTTGATGAAGATTTGGAGAGGCTGGCCTAGCTGCGGCGGGTTGGCTCCCGAATGATAAACGACTGTGTCAATAACAAACGTACCTCCGGTCGGCGTCGCGCTATGGCCCTCCACGAGTTCCACGTTTCCGGCGCTGCTCTATAACCGGTAAATGGGAAGCCGGCCCCACATGATCTTCAACCTATATGTCGTATTGGCCTGAACGGTGGCGCCTAGAGTTTGGAAGATAGACCCGAACGTGCCTTCTTCACGTTGGTCACTCCATCCTGCTTGCTCCACGAGTGGAAGCGCCCGGACGAGCTACTCCTCGTCGGCAGCGTCTACGGTTTCAATACTCACCCCCGAGAGGAATGCTGTGTGATCGCCTGAAGCGGCGCCGACGAACCTCAAAGCGTGGGGACCGGTCGTCGCAACTCTGAATAACCGGTTCTGTAAAGCGAAGGGCGTGTAGCTGACCAGACTCCAGCTACCAATTACGCGGTCGTCAATCAGCACTTCAACGGTTTGATCTCCGTCGAATCCGCTACCGCTGGCGTAGCGCGAACCGAGATAAAAAGCCAGTCGGTATGGCTGCCCGGCAATGAATCCAAAAATGACCTGATAAACCTCGTTCCGATCATTCTGCAAAAGAGCCGCCTGGCTGAATGGCAGACCCGCAAAGCTGGGCGGATTGAAAGCGGTATTTGGGCCAGTCAGTCCGGCTCCGGAGCCGATCGTACTGTTATATGTGTATAAAAACCCCCAACCTATACCCAGTACTCCGTTGAATGCTTGCTGTGGATACTGGCTGGTGCAATTCCCCCCGTCAAAGGACTCCAAGGCATAGTCGCCGCTGCACTGAACGGGAATATTCGAAAACCTCGGGTTGATAATGGTCAGATCTCCCGCGGAGACGGTCTGCCTTGCGGAAAGGGCAACGAGCAAAAACATTGGCGCGAAACATCGTAGGACCTTCATCGGTTCTTCCTTAGTTGGCACGTCCCTTTCGATGCGGGACTTGGCGTGCCAGGTAGTATACACCGGCAAGGGAACGATCAACTCACTCTTTGGTACGCTCGCGGTCCAGCTTCGTAGTTTTGCTATCAGCGCTCAGCTATCATCTACCGCATGCACATAGCGGCCGCGATCTCCGGCCCACTGATCATCGCGCTGATTTTGTGGGAGGCGTTCGAAACCATCATCCTCCCCCGGCGCGTCCAACGGCGCTGGCGGATCACGCGCTTCTTCTACCAGCTAACCTGGATGCCGTTCCGGGCGGGCGCGCGCCGGATCAAGAAACGCCAGCTACGTGACAGTACCCTGGCGCTTTTCGGTCCCGGATCGCTGCTTGCTCTGTTCATCTTTTGGGCCGTCGGCCTGATCGCCGGTTACGCTTTGCTCGAGTTCGGTCTCAGGCTGCCGCTCGCGCTAACCGGGGGCCTGCACGCGGGTCTCCCCACTTTCCTATATCTAACCGGATCTACTTTCTTTACTCTTAGTCTCGGCGAAGTTACTCCTAACAGTTGGCTGGCCAGGTTTATCACGGTCGCCGAGGCGGGGAATGGTCTGGCTTTTCTGGCCGTTGTTATTAGTTACCTACCTACGCTTTACTCTTCGTTCTCGCAACGCGAAGTCAATATCTCCTTGCTGGATGCGCGCGCCGGGTCGCCCGCGAGCGCCGGCGAACTGTTGCGCCGCCAGGCATTGTTCGGCGATTTCGACAAACTAAATGACCTCCTCCGAGACTGGGAACAATGGTCCGCGGCTCTCATGGAAAGCCACATTTCCTACCCGGTACTCTGCTACTTCCGCTCCCAGCACACTAACCAAAGCTGGGTAGCCGCGCTAACGGCTATCCTCGATTCCAGCGCTCTCGTGATGACCGGAATCGAAGGCATGTCGCCCTGGCAAGCCCGTCTCACGTTCGCGATGTGCCGCCATGCCCTGGTCGATATCGCGCAGGTCTTTCGGCGCGCGCCAGTTCCCATGGCGGGTGATCGGATGCCGCAGGGAGAATTCGCCAAGCTGCGCGCGGAACTCAGCGCCGCTAGCGTCAACCTCAGCGCCGACCCGAACGCATGCGCAGCTCTTAAGCAGCTGCGCGACATGTACGAACCTTACGCCTTCGCGTTGAGCGAGTTCCTGTTAATGCCGCTGCCACCCTGGACCAAGCCCGCGGATGCCAAGGATAACTGGACTACCAGCGCCTGGAAGGTTACTCACGGTTAACAGGGAGATGATTCGATCTAGCGTGTTGAGTTGTATAAGTCGCTCTCCGTGCGGTACAATTCCCGAGCACCCTTCCATCCACTTATGGCCGCAAACGGTCTCGCGCAACCCGCAAACGGTTCCTCAAAGGAACACGAGATCGCTAGTCTGCGAAGACTGTCTGCCCGCATTGGTTCCGATCTTTCCTTGATTCAGGCAAGTACGGGTAATACGTCGATCAAAGTCGACGGCGACCTTTGGATAAAGGCGTCCGGGAAGTGGTTAGCCGACGCTCGAAAGCGTGAGGTCTTTGTGGCCATGCGACTGACCGCATCAGAGATCTCCTGGCGCGCGGCGAAGAGTTGCCCGCCGGTTCCGATGCCACGACGGGCGAGTCGCTTCAGCCCTCGATCGAGACGCCGATGCATGCGGTGCTGCCGCATCGGGTGGTCGTTCATGTACACTCGATCAGCACCATCGCGTGGGCCGTTCAGCGCGAGGGGAAATCGCGCCTGACGGATCTGTTGGCCGGTTTGCGCTGGAGTTGGATTCCCTATGTCGACTCCGGTTTCGCACTTGCGCTCG
Source organism: Nevskia soli (assembly GCF_903970205.1). Classification (GTDB taxonomy): domain Bacteria; phylum Acidobacteriota; class Terriglobia; order Bryobacterales; family Bryobacteraceae; genus Bog-113. The sequence continues at coordinate 8,853 of NZ_CAJCHS010000250.1, forward strand.
CGATCCGGAACGCTCTTGCTCATCTACCCGACGCGGACGTGTTTGTCCTGGCCAATCACGGGCTTGTTATTGGCGGTCCCAACTGCGATTCCGCCATGAGGCTCCTTGGCGAAGTGGAGCGGAGGGTCGCAGCAGCGCCGCGCTGCTTTCCCGATCCGGACCTCGCGTCCTTACGAACGCGTGCTCGGAATGACGGCTGGCAACTGCCCCGAGATGGCGCGGTTCATGCTCTAGGAACCGATCCTGTATCACGCCGCATTCTCTCGTGCGGGTTCCTTTACCCGTGCCAGGCGGTATTCTTTCACGACCCCGGCATCAGCCCGTTCCTGGTGATTGAAGGCCGCGGCGTTCTGCTGGCGCGCGACATCTCGCGCACGGAGTTAGCGATGCTGACCGGTCTGGCGAACATCATCCTTCGCGTGGCGCCGGATGCCCCCATTCGCTACCTGGAAGAGAGCGAACTCCGGCGCATTGCGGCCGCGAACTCCACGCGCTACCGGGGCCTGCCGGAAAGGCATGTAAGCTGGGAGTTTGCACCCCGTTCCGATGCGCGCCCGACACCTTGATGTAAGCCATGAAGTAAGCCATAAAGTGATCCGCGCCGCAGTGGCGCTTCTTGTCACAGCCTGCGCTCCCTTAGCAGCTCCCTTAGCAGCCCCCTTAGCAGCCCAGACCCCGCCGGCCGCGCCCGATCCAGCTTCCGTGGAACGCGGGCATGCGACTTTCACCTCGGCCTGCGGCTTCTGCCACGGCAGCAATGCCAAAGGCGGCGAGAAAGGGCCTGATTTACTAAGGTCGGTCCTGGTGCTGCATGATGAAGGCGGCGAGAGCATCGGTCCGGTGATCCTGCACGGCCGTCCGGATAAGGGCATGCCCGCGTTTCCCTTCTCTGCGCAGCAGATCAAAGATATCGCTAACTGGCTGCACAGTTCGATCGCCGCGACTAAGGACCGGGATTCCTACAAGATACTGAACATCGTGACAGGCGATCCGAAAGCCGGCGAAGCTTACTTTAACGGCGCCGGGCATTGCACATCTTGCCATTCGGTTACGGGTGACTTGAAGGGCATCGCGGCTAAGTACGATGCCGTAACGCTGCAGGGCAAGATGCTGCGGCCGGATTTTTCCTGGAAGGAAGGCAATCCGCCGCACCAGGTCATTGCTCTGTCTTTTACCGTCACACTTCCGTCCGGCCAGTCGTTTACCGGAGAGCCCATGAATCTCGACGATTTCAACGTGGCCCTTCGTGATGCGAACGGCGCGTATCACTCCTTTGCTCGAACTAAGGATGGTCCTCGAGTAGAAGTCAATAACCGCCTGCAGGCGCATCTCGACTTGCTAACTCGCCTGTCGGATGCCGATATCCACAACCTGACCGCTTACCTGGTGACCCTTAAGTGAGAACTCGACTAGTACTTCCCCTGTTGGCGTCGGCAGGCGCGATGTTCGGCCAGTTACTCGACCCGGCGTTACTCACCAAGCCGCCGGTTGACGCATGGCCTACTTATCAGGGAGACTACTCCGGCCGGCGCTTCAGCACACTTGCGCAGATCAATCAATCGAACGTAAAGCATCTGACGCTGGCCTGGATCGAGCGCATCCATGTCGGCATCGGCCAAGGCGCCATTGTGGGCGGCGAAGGGCCGGTGCCGGAAGGTCCGCCGACGGATCCCGGCGTATCTACGATTAAGTCCACGCCGTTGATGGTTAATGGGGTTCTATACTTCTCGACGCCGGACAATGCCTGGGCGGTGGACGCGCGTTCCGGACGAGAGATATGGCACTACACATGGAAGACCAGGGGCGGCATCCACATTGGGAACCGCGGCATGGGGATGTACGGGAACTGGCTGTACTTCGAAACCCCGGATAACTATCTGGTTTCCCTAGATGCGCAGACCGGCAAGGAACGATGGCATACCGAGATCGCCGATGTTAAGCAGGAGTACTTCTCGACGCCTGCGCCTATTGTCGTCGGGAATCATATCTTAGTCGGCACGGGCGGCGATTCGCTGGATGTCCCCGGCTTTCTGGAGGCGCATGATCCCGAGACGGGGAAGATCCAGTGGAAATGGTGGAGCGAGCCATTGAAGAAGGGCGATCCCGGCTTCGAATCTTGGCCCGATGAGTATTCGATGCGGCACGGCGGCGGCATGACCTGGCTTCCGGGAACCTATGATCCGGATCTGCATCTTTACTACCTCGGTACAGGAAATCCAAACCCTGTACTAACTGGGAAGAGCCGCAAGGGAGACAATCTCTACACTTGTTCGATCGTCGCCCTGAATGTGGATACCGGCAAGCTAGTCTGGTACTTCCAGCCATCCCCGCACGATACGCATGATTGGGACGCGGCCCAGACGCCGATCCTGATTGATGCCGATATTGACGGGCATCCGCGCAAGTTACTCGCGCAAGCCAACCGCAACGGTTACTTCTTTCTACTGGACCGCACTAATGGCAAGAGCGTGGTAACCGCTCCCATGATCAAGACCATGAACTGGTCGAAAGGTATTTCTCCATCCGGACAACCGATCCCCGATCCGGCCAAAGAGGCGACCATAGATGGCGTTTTGGTCTCACCGGCAACCGGCGGCGCGACGAACTGGCCGCCCCCCAGTTACGATCCGCAAACGGGACTGTTTTACGTCGGCACCGTGCAGGAGTTCAGCATGTTCTATTTGACCGACACCGACCCGCATCCGGAAGGTTGGGGCGCGGCCGAACGCGGCGTGGGTGATTTCGGCGGCGATCTGGAGGCGATCGATATCAAGACCGGCAAGATCGCGTGGGATCACCACTATCCGTTTGGCGGCGGTCCAGTTGGGATGCTGACGACGGCCGGCAGGCTACTCTTCACGGGCGACGGCGCGAGACACCTGGTCGCGTTCGATCCGGCGAACGGAGACATCTTATGGCATGCCGGACTCGCGGACGATCTAAGTAATGGGCCGATCACCTATATGCTGGACGGGCAGCAGTACTTAGTCGTGGGAGCGGGAGATTCGCTGTATTCGTTCACGTTGGAGCCCTAAACTCTACTAACTAGTCCCGAAACGGGTCCGCCTCATTGCCGGCCATCGCGACGGCGAACGGTTTTAGTGTGTGGAGCACCTTCACAGTACCGGCGTGATGCGTCAAAACATCGGGAAGCCTGCGGTAGGCCATGGGGCTTTCGTCGAGGTCGCCGCCGGATACAAGCACATTACGCCGGCGAAGCCATTCATCCATTTCCTTGCGGGCGAAACGGCGCTTCGCTTCGTTTCTGCCGAACAGGCGGCCGGCGCCGTGAACAGTGGAGTAGAGAGCGGTCTTTGCTTCCGGGCTATCGACGCCCTCGAGGATCACCGCATCGTCACCCATGGAGCCGCCGACAAAACCTTTCTGTCCGGGGAACGCCGGGGTAGCTCCTTTGCGAACTACCCATAGGTCGCGTCCATCGTGCTGCTCGCGCCAGGCATAGTTGTGATGGTTATGTACCGACTCCGTTACTTCCCCGCCGATAAGTCGCCGGACACGCTCCACTACCCACTCGCGGCCGGCATAGGCGTAACGTCCGGCTAACTCCATCGCGGCAAGATAGCGGACGCCGATCTCACTGTCGTCATTCACCACCGCGGGAGGCACGTTGATTCCATCCTTTCCACCCGCGGCTTTGAGGTAACGGGTTGAGCTGGTGTGGCCAAGGCCGCGGCTTCCGAAATGAACCCCTATCCAGACGTAACCGCCTTCATCCTCCATCAGGTCGACATAGTGGTTGCCGGAGCCGACCGTTCCGAGCTGCGCCTCTGCCTTCTGC
>NZ_CAJCHS010000251.1 GCF_903970205.1 Nevskia soli
GCTCCCATCACGGCAATGGTAAAGGAGAAAGCGTTATAAACAAGTTGGTATTGACCAACGGAGATAGTGTCCATAGAGAGCCTCTTTCGCCCTTAGAGACTTGCGGAATCTAACCGGCGACTTAAAAAATCTTTGGGCCGAGTAAAACTGTTAGCCCGCAAAGAGTGCGCCGGCGCTGTTAGTGCATTCAAGTAAGGCGGTTCGCGGACTCCGTTTTTGCCGGCGACTTACTCAGGAGCGCAAAGGATAGGGGCCGCGCTCGGTTTTGCGCGGTTCCTCAAGACAGCCGGTGCGCCGTTACTCTGGAGCGATGACCCTGGAGAACGCGAAACTGAGTCAAGCAGCTCCGATCCGCCCTTGGCCCTGCGCGCGATGTGTTCGATGCCGGATATCTTCTTCGAGCAGAGCGTCCCGCTATATCACGCCGGTCTGGCGGCCGAACTTCAGCGCCTCGATGGCCGCCCCGCGGGCTCCGGCGGTGTCGCCGTTGGGCATGATATGGATTGGGATGTCGGCCTGCTCCACCCGTTGCTTCGGCATCCCCGCGCGGATCTCTTCGACGATCCAGGTCTGCAGCTCGTCCGTCGTCTCAATGATGCCGCCGCCCACGATCAAGGCGTCCGGATCGAAGGTGTTGATCATCTCGTCGAAGAACACGCCCAAAGCGTGCGCCTGAACGCGGAAGATTTCGAGCGAGAGTTCATCTCCCCGTTCGGCCAGACCGCGCACCAGCTTGGATGCCTTCCGGAGGTCGCCCAGTTTCGCAAGATCGTGTTCCGGAGCTTTCCCCAGGAAGTAGGGAAGCAGCGTCTTTTCGATAGCCGTAAGCGAGCAAAGCGATTCGAGGTCGCCGATGCGCCCGCAATTACATTCGGGGATCAGCCCTTCGATGCCCCGAATGCTCTGGTAGGGAATGAGAACATGGCCGAGCTCGCCGCCAAAGCCTTGTCGCCCTTTGACGACATTACCCTCGATGATAATGCCGCCGCCGAGGCCGGTGCCGACAATCGCCGACACAGACGTGGCAGGGCTTTTGGCGCCGAAGATGACGAAATGGCCCCAAATGGCTCCCGCATTCCCATCGTTGAGGTAGATTACCGGCTTACCGAGTTTATCCTCTAAACCTGCGCGGATATCGAACCCCGCCCAATCCGGATGAACGAAGTTGGTGGATCCCCGCGCACTCAAAACACCGGTGGCGCTGGAAGGGCCGGGAGTATCGAGGCCCACCACGGAAATCTCCGAAGGCAATACGCCGGCCTTCTCGAAGGCGATCTGGAGTCCATCGGCGATCTGCTGCAGGCAAATGGACGGACCTTCGCGCGCCCGCGCGGGATACTCGCAAAGGCCCTCGATCAGAAATTGCTCCTGGTCGGTTAGAAACGTATAATTGATGGCGGTTCCGCCAAGGTCGACTCCGGCTACAGCTTGCAGGGCTAGCACCTCACCTTAAGAGCTCGTTCTGGTTTTCCAGCCTAGCAGGTGCTTGAAGACCGAAGTTGGTGGAAGGGCGGGCTTCCCGCGCAAGGGCCTGGAGGTTCCGGTGAAAACGGTGAAATTAGGTAACGTCACCTTGACAGCCGATAACGTAGCCGCGCCGGCGCCCGCCCTTCAAGCGATCGTGCAAAAGCGAATGATTCCGCCCGCGTTGTTCGGGGAGACGGCTGGAATTCTATCTCCACGCACGCATTTTCTAACCCCGGCGAGTCTCGAAACAAACGATTTCAAATTCATCATCGGATGAATGGGTACGAGCCGGTTCGGTGGATTTGGGCGCAAAAATGGCCGCGCGAGAAGGATTACTTCCCGAGGTATTCTTACTCCTGGTTCCCGTCTCTTATAACCTGTCGCACAGGATTCAAAGTAGTTCACTTTTACCTGGAGACGAACCGCCGGCAAGGCGTGGCGGCGCTGTTTTTTGCGGGGCTCCAGCGAAGTTTGCTCCCTTGCGGGGATAGTGTTACTGTGTACATGTAAACTAAACGTACTTCGAGAAATGAGGCCGCTTTGTCTCAAGATACTTTCCTGCCAGACGATAATCTTGCCGCCACCGGAATAGCGGGACTCGATGCAGTTTTGGAAGGAGGGTTCCCCAGGACCAATGTCATTCTGGTGCAAGGGGCGACGGGAACCGGCAAAACAGTTTTCGGAGTGGAGTTTGTTTATAGAGGGATCGTCGAGTTCGACGAACCGGGAATGATCGTCCTTTTTGAAACGAGCCCGGCCAAACTGATTCGCGATTGCGCGACATTCGGGTGGGACCTTGCGCGATTACAGCGTGAGGGCAAACTGGAGATCATCTTTACGTCCCCGGACGTTCTTGACGAGGAACTCCGTTCTCCGGAAAGCCTTTTGCTCGAGAAGGCTAGTTCCATGGGAGCGAACCGTATCTTCATAGACGGCATTAATCTGCTAAGCCCCCCTGCGCCTGGAACCGGCGGTCGCAGCGTAGAGATACGATCCTTTCGTCGTCTCCTCCAACAGGTCATCGATAGCTTCAGCCGGGCCCGGCTGACGGCCGTACTCTCGCATGAAATTCCTTCGTTCGTTCCAACTTCCGACACCCTCGATTCGTCGGGCTTTCTGGTGGATACCGTAGTCCAGTTGAATCTTATCAAGGATGGCCGCAAGACGTCTCGAACCATAGAGATTGTGAAGAACCGCGGTCATAAATATAGCTACGGGCAACATACTTTACACATCACCGACGGTGTGGGCTTGGAAGTCTTCCGGCGCGTACAGGCCCGGGTTTATAGCGAAGCGGTGCAACCCAGCTCGCAAGTCAAGCAATCGGTAACCGGAGTAGCGGCACTCGATTTATTGACGGGAGGAGGCCTCTACGAGGGTTCCACGACGATGGTTATCGGGGTCTCGGGAGTTGGTAAGACGGTCCTGGGAACGCACCTTCTTCGCGAAGGCATTACGCGCGGAAAACGCGGGCTGCTGGTCTCCCTGGATGAACACCCTGCGCAAATCATCCGAAACGCCGCGGCCATCAATCTGGACCTCCAAACCTTAATGAATGATGGCTCCCTTCGTGTGTTGTTCGACAGCCCACAAGAGTTGGACATCGATGCGCACTTCAACAAAATCACTCGTGAGGTGGAGAAGCATGGCATCGAAAGAATGGTGATCGACGGCATGACGAGCTATAGTACGGCTATTGGCGACCAAAAGGTATATCGCGACTTCGTTCACGCCCTGGTCGGATACAGCAAAGGGCGTCTGATGACCGCCTTCTTCAATTATGAAAATCCCGAGTTTTTGGGCATTTCGTCCTTCATGCCGGACTTCCCGGTAAGTTCGATCGTGGACAATATCATCCTGTTGAGTATGGTAGAAATCCGGAGTGCCATACGGCGCTGCATCACGGTTGTCAAAGCAAGGGGCTGTAAGCATGAGTTTGACAGCCGGGAGTATCTGATCGGCGAGGGGGGGATCAACCTTGTGCCCATCGATAGAAAGGGCGCGATGACTTTCTCCCGCTACACCAGCGTATTGAGCCGGGCTCCTACGCGGAGACCGGCCCGGTTGAAGACGTACCAACGTGCGGCTGAGTTGGCTTTGGAGTAATGCCGGAAAACTCGGGATTTGACCTCGGGGTAGGCCGAGTCCCCCATACGCCCGAAGAGGCAAACTACAAGACGATCAACCCCCGGTGTGCCGATGGCCAAAGTTAGCCCGGTTTCAGCGAGCCTGCTAACGGAGTTGCTGGATCTGCCAAGTTGGTCCTCGGCCCTAAATCGCTTCGCGCGTACCACGAACGTGGCGGTGGCATTGACCGACGCAACCGGGCGGCTCATGGGTGAGTGTCAGAACCCGCAGCCGCTTTGGCTGCTATCTCGCGACAGTGCTTTCCTCAGCGGCGCGATCTGTCCGTTTTGTGTCTTGAAGGAAACGCGGTGCGGCATCGTGACCGAAGCATTGCGGACTGGAGAGATTACGGAAATCAGGGATGCGGCCGGTTCGGCTCATATAGCAGCGCCGCTTTTCCTCGAAGGCGCGTCTTTGGGCGCCGTAATCGCCGGACAGGTTTTCGTCGACTACCCCCAGCCTCTCGCATTGCAGCGGCTGGCGAATGAACTTCACCTTGCGTCGGAACAGGTCTGGCTGGCCGCCACCTCACGACCACCCATCCGGCCCGCAACGCTGCATGCTTACGGTGAATTGCTCGAGTCATTGGGGCGGGCGTTGGTGCACGAACGCTACGCTTTCGTTCTTGCCGAAAAACTGCGGCGCGCGCTGGAGGAAAAGACCGTTCTCCTGCAGGAGGTGCATCATCGCGTGAAGAACAACATGGCGGTCGTGTCTTCCCTGCTGGGCCTTCACGCCGATTCGATCGCTAACGAGCAAGCCGCCAGTAACTTGCGAGACAGTCAAATGCGGGTTTTGTCGATGGCTTCCATACATGAACACCTGTATGGTTCGGCGAGCTTAAGACAAATTCGCTTCGATAAGTACGTGGGAGAACTCGCTGCACGCATCGCCGCATTGTTCGGCTCGAAAAACATCCAAGTCGAAATGAAGGTCGACCCGATCGAGCTCACCATCGATGAAAGTATCCCGTGCGGCCTGATCCTCAACGAGCTGCTTATGAATGCGTTCAAGTATGCGTTTCCGAGTGGGCGGCCCGGCGTGATTACGATTGTTCTAGCGATCGACAGGCCAGGCGTGTTCCGGATTAGTGTCGCAGATAACGGGATCGGGGCGCCTGAAAGTATCGATTTGCAACAGCCCAGGTCGCTCGGACTGCGCATCGTCCGAACGCTGACTCGACAGCTTTCGGGGAAGGTCGAATTGCATCGGGACAACGGAACCAGATTCGAAGTATTGTTTCCGTCCGCGCAGGCCATGGCGGCTGTCGAACCTACCCATGCCGTTCCGGCCGGCTAGTCTGCGCCTGCTTAAAGGGCGAACAGATTTGAGAAGTGGATTTGGTTGCGGGGGTTGGATTTGAACCAACGACCTTTGGGTTATGAGCCCAACGAGCTACCGGACTGCTCCACCCCGCGAAACCAGAATATCATGCCCGCAATATCTTTCCCGCATCCACCGTAGCATCAACCCTACATGGGGTACCGCGCCGGAAACTCGCGCCCTATTGTGGAAAGGGCGCCACATCCCGCGGTCGCACTGTTGTATTTTTGACACACTGGTAACCTTCTACTTCCCTGTAGAATCGATAGTTTGTGATTCGTTTGAAACTTCACCCGGACATGTGCATTGCGGTTTGAAACGACGCTTAGCCGTATTGTCGAAGCGGCCGGCGTCGGTCTTCACAGCGGGGTACCCGTCAAGATCCGGGTTTGTCCCGCTCCCGCGGCTACCGGGATCGTGTTCGTTCGAACAGACCTGAACAGTTTCCAGGTTCCGGCAAGTTGGCGGCATGTGGCACGCGTTTCCTACGCGACGAGTCTCATGCGCCAAGGTGTCCTGATATCGACAACCGAGCATCTGCTCAGTACGTTCTACAGCCTGGGTATCGACAACGCGTTCGTCGAGATCGATAATCTCGAGGTTCCGATTATGGATGGCAGCAGCCAGCCGTTCGTCGATCTCGTGAACGAAGCCGGCATTCGGCGTTTGCGCCGCCGCCGGCGCTACCTGCGTATCCTGCGACCCATCTCGGTGGAAGATAAGGGCAAGCGCATTTCGATCATTCCCTCCGAAGACTTTCGGCTCACTTGCGATGTCGATTACCCGCAGCCGGTGGGCTGCCAGGCTCTGGAGATGGAAGTCACACCTGAAAACTACACGTCGCGGATCGCGCCGGCCCGCACATTCGGATTCGAACGCGATCTCGATCAGATGCGCAACATGGGGCTGATTCGCGGCGCGACGCTGGAAAACGCCATCTGCTTCACCAACGCCGGCCCGTTAAATCCCGGAGGGCTGCGCTTCCGCGATGAGTGCTGCCGCCATAAAGCGCTCGATCTGATTGGCGATCTGGCGCTGCTGGGCCGCCCGCTGCTGGGCCATGTGATCGCGCGCCGGGCGGGACACGCCATGCACACCGCCCTGGTGTCGAAGATCATGTCGGACCCGTCGGTCTACGAAGTCCTTACCAGCGATCAGATCGAAGTTCCGCTAGCCCACGCGCTCGTCTCATAATCAAACTAACCCGATGGCTAAAAGGAAGAAGCCGAAGAAATTCGACGCTGATGCCGAAGTGCGGGCGATTGCGCGCGAGCGCGTCGGAACGGTGAAGCCGGGCCAGGTAATCGTTCCCAAAGATCAAAGGAAGCCGAAGCACAAGCAGGACCCTTTGGCCGATCCCGACGCCGTAAGTTGATACCGCGCTCCTATCTACCCGGAGTAGTCCGGCGGCGGCGGAACGGCCAGGCTTTGCTTTGGTGTTCTCGCTAAGTCGAGCGCTAAGTCAACGAAACCCATGGACGCGCTGCGAATCCGGTCGAAGTCGGTGTACGCCGCAGTCGGAAATCCTCCGCTGAACAAGTAGTTCGGAGCGGTGATGTAGTTTGCGTCCGCCAAGCCGCCGTTGTTCCAAAGATGCTGCCCCTCACCTGGCCACGCGATTTCGGTGCGGTTACTCGTAGGCCGTGGATTGGTCGGGCCTGAAACAAATGTGCCGCCTATTTTGCCCGCCGCAAGTCCTGCCATCACGCGTTGACCCAACACGTCAGCATTCGGCGGCATGAAGACGATGCCGGGCTCAAAGCCGCCGGTCGCTTGAAACGAACCGGAGGATGTAATTGCCATCTCTTTGGCTCCGACATGCTCCACGGTTACCGCCGCGGCAACGCGAGGGAGGATGTCTCCGCGATGCTGCGCGACGAACGCACGCGCGCCGGCGCCTCCGACAAAATGTCCGGTGGTGAGCAGAATCATGATGCTGCGCGGGAGCTGTTCGCGCGGGATTCGCGTGAGATACTGCGCCATCCCAAGAATGGCGTTGGGTCCGTCATCTTCGGTTCCGTTGGGGCCGTCGGTGTGGCTGTTGAGGAT
>NZ_CAJCHS010000252.1 GCF_903970205.1 Nevskia soli
CCTCGGCCGGCGCGCTCACACTCGCTCCGGCGACGCATCAGGAGAGGGTTCTTCATGGATAGCTCGAAACGAACGGTCAGCCAACTCCTTGACGGCGAAAAGGAAGAGCCGGAGTGGAGCGACCCTCCTCGCCAGCCCGACGCGTCGCCCATCGCCATTTTGATCGCGGACGACGACGATGACGACAGATTACTCACCAGCGACGCATTCCGCGCGTCCCGATTTGCTAATCCCCTGTACTTCGTGCATGACGGCGAGGAACTGATGGATTTTCTACGGCATCGCGGAAGGTTCGCTCCGCCCGTCCCATCTCCCCGGCCTGGGTTGCTGCTGCTCGATCTCAACATGCCGAGAAAGGACGGCCGGGAGGCGCTTCGCGAAATCAAAGCCGATCCGGCGCTCAGTTCCATCGTGGTCGTTGTTCTGACGACATCGGAAACTCCGCAGGACGTGGAGCGGATCTACAGCCTCGGAGCCAACTCCTATATCAGTAAGCCGGTCACTTTTGACGGTTTGATTGAAGCGATGAAAGTGACGGGCGACTATTGGCTGCACGTCGTGAAGCTGCCGGAATGGCGCTAACAGACATGCCACTAGAGAACCAATTGCCCGCTGCAGCGATTCGGGTGTTGCTCATCGATGACGACGAAGACGAATTCGTCATCACGTCCGACCTGCTTCGCGCCGCCGCCAGCGAACGTTACAACGTTACCTGGGCTTCGAGCTACGAGCAAGGCCTGCAGTCCGTTCTTTCTTCACCATTCGACGTGTGCCTGGTGGACTACCGCCTGGGTAAGAGCAGCGGCCTGGAACTCATCTCCGAACTCACCGCACGCTCGGTGGACATACCGACGATCCTGCTAACCGGGGACGGGGACCTTCAGGTTGATCTGAGCGCCATGCGTAACGGGGCCAGCGACTATCTGACCAAGGACCGGCTCACCGGCGCTCAACTGGAAAGGGCGATCCGCTATGCGGTCTTGCACGGGCAGGCACTGAAGGCACTCCGCCACGCCACCCAGGCTGCCGAGAGTTCCACCCGCGCGAAGAGCAGCTTTCTGGCCGCCATGAGCCATGAGATCCGCACCCCCATGAACGCCATTCTCGGGATGGCCGACTTGCTGTGGGAAACGCCACTGGATGACACGCAGAGAGAGTATGTGAGGCGCTTTCGCCGGTCCGGGAAACTGCTACTGACCTTAATCAACGATATCTTGGATCTCTCCAAAATCGATTCAGGAAATTTGAATCTGGAATCGATCGATCTAAGCATCCGTGCGCTCGTCGAAGACACCCTGGAGCTGCATCGCCCGAACGCCCGCATGAAGAATATCGGACTGGGGGCGCGGGTGCCTCCGGGCGCGCCGGACTGGGTAAACGGAGACGCGACCCGGCTCCAGCAGATCCTGACCAATCTCATCGGTAATGCGGTTAAGTTCACTGAGCGCGGCGAAGTTATCCTGACGGTGGAAGCCCACCCCGACAATGCGCCGGGACACTTGCGCTTCGAGGTCGCCGACACCGGTATCGGGATACCGGCCGACAAAGTGGACACCATCTTCGAGGACTTTGCGCAGGCGGAGTCTTCGATCACGCGCCGGTTTGGCGGGACGGGATTAGGACTGGGGATCTGTCGTCGTCTGGTGGAACGCATGGGTGGAAAGCTGAACGTGCATAGCGTGCTTGGACAGGGCAGCAAATTTTTCTTCGATGTGTTTTTAGCTCCGGCCGCAGCCGCGCCCGTCGAGGCCCGGACGCACCGCGCCGTATCGCGCGAAGCGGCATTGCAGATGGAAGGCGCCCCGCAAAACACCGCCGGACAACGCGCTCCGGGGCAACACACTGCCGGGCAACACGCTGCCGGGCAACACATTGCCGGGCAACACCTTGCCGAGCTGGACACAAAAGATCCGCTTGAAATTCTCGTCGTCGACGATTCGGAGGACAACCGTTTCTTGATTTCCGCATTTCTCGCGGGAGAACCATGCAGACTCACGTTTGCCGAAAATGGGCTTCAAGCGATCGAGAAATTTTCAAACAAGCAATTCGGCTTGGTCTTCATGGATATCCAGATGCCGGTGATGGACGGATTCACCGCTGTCGGCAAGATCCGGGCGCTGGAAATCGAGCGCTCCTGTTCACCAACTCCGATTGTGGCCTTGACGGCCCATGCGTTCGTCGAGGATGTCAAGCGCTGCTACGCCGTCGGCTGTGACGGCCACTTGTCCAAGCCGGTGTCGCTCGAGATGCTGATCTCTGCGATTGAACGCTTCCGTCTGGCCGGCCCGGCGGAACCAGCTCCCGAGAAAAGCGTCGATCGTGATACCGCTCCGCCCGGCGGGCCGGAGACGGCGGAGGATCCGTTCGTGATCGATATTCCGGAGGGCTTCGAAGAGTTTTCGCGCAACTACATCGCGGCCCGCAGACGAGAACTACCCGAAATGTTGGCCATCGTGCCCGGCGGTCAGCTGGACCGGCTGCGGATCTTCGGCCATAACATGAAGGGCACCGCAGCGTCTTTCGGATTCCCCGAACTCACGAAGCTGGGTGCGGCGATTGAGGACGCCGCCAAACGCAATAATTTCGTGGAAATCGGCGATCGCATGTCGCGTGTGAGCGCTTATATCAATTTCGCCTCTGAATGTCTCGCCGGCTGATTCCAAGGCGGCTCTGAACCCAGATGCCGAACCGCGGGACCGGAGAATCTACCCTCGGCAGCGTGGATCGATCAGTCGGGACGCCCTCAAGCCCAGCTCCCGCAAATTGAAAGGTTTCATGACGAACTCCTGAGCCCCAGCATTGAAGCTGCGGGCCATGGCGTCGGTGCTCCTGTCACCGGTGATGATTAGGACCGGGACTTCGTTCTCCGCACTTCCGTGCCGCAACGCGTTCAAGACTTCCAAACCGTTCATATCCGGTAAACCAAGATCGAGCAACACGAGTGAATACTTGCGCGCACGCAAGTAGGCCAATGCGAGTCCGCCGTTGGCGGCGGCATGAACAGTAATCTGATACGGATCGAGGGCCATCCTCGCCAGGAGCAGCATATCGGGATCGTCATCGGCGAGTAGCGCCATGGGATTGCGGGATGCGGCCGGGAAAGGGACGAATCGGTCTAGAGAGACGGGTTGGTGCAGCAATGCCCGCTTGCTTTCAAGAACCTGCACAGGACAACTGGACATGACTATCTTTCGGCAATTACTCCGGGAAGCTTTAGCCCCGGCTTCCGATCAAGCCGTAACCGGCCCAGACGATTTCGAGTACTGCCCTAGGGTTTGCAGGAGTACATTCTTTGCGATTGGCTTGGCTAAATACTGGGTGCAGCCCGCCGCATAGATTTCCGAAAGTGTCTCCATTGAAGTACGGGCCGTAAGAGCCGCGATCGGCGTTTTCTCAAGGTCTTTCTGGTTCTCCCAGAGCCGTATCGCCTTGGTGGCTTCCAACCCGTCCAGAATAGGCATTTCAATGTCCATCAGGACCAGGTCGAATCCACCGTTCTTGAAAGTCTCGAAACCGTCCCGCCCATTGTTGGCGACCGTCAGCGCGATACGCGGATCCTTCAGGTACTGCTTCACCAGCACGGCGACATCTTCGTTGTCGTCGACCAACAGTACATTGACTACTCTTGCGATCGATTTTTCCGTGTCAACAATCATATGATGTATCCGATTTACTCCCTAGAATCCCATCGGCGGAATTCCTGTAAACATTAGCTGCAACCGTTTACAGGGTTAAGGGCGCTTCCACCCGCAACGTGAAAATGGCAGTACCCGTTCTTCCGCTTGTCTTATCGGCAGTCTGCGGGAACATTCGAATTCCGGACGAGTTTATGCGGACCGTCGTGCGCCGTCTTTACTCGCAGGTATTCGGGCATTCACCGGCGGCGTAATGGGACCGCACCTGTCTGGCTGAGAGCGCATAGCTATAAACAGCCACATCGTCGAGCAAACCGTCGTAATCCGGCATCCCGAATTCCCTATAAATTGTGAATTGTGACGGGGTGACGGCTTGTCCCGCGACGCCCGAAAAGACTAGGAGCCTAGTGATGCCGCCGATGTATACGTAGTCCCCGTAGACTCCGCAATGAACGGCGCCGTCAGCACCCTCGGGTTGACCAATCGACATCGTGATGCTCCGGGAGTCACCGTTGTTCGCGTCATTGTAGCCGCGGTCCGCCACCGAGATTCACCGACGTGTTCGGATTGTCGTGAAGAGCGCCGGTCTGGCCAAAAAAGACGGTTCCTTGCACAAGAGCCGCGCTGAGGATTGCGAAAAGGCTGAACAGCAATAGCTTCAGGAAGGTCTCCTTTGCCGAGTGACACTCGATTATCCCGATAAGCGGGTTACGGAACAATGACGGCCGCGCCATCGATCGAGTCTTTGCGAATTGCCATCAACGCGTCGTTGGCCTGATCGAGAGGAAAAACGGTGACGCGTGGTTTCAAGTCAATCCGGGCCGCGAGTTCGAGAAAATCGCGGGCGTCCGTCCTTGTCATATTGGCCACGCTGCGGATCTGCCGCTCTCCCCAGAGCAGCTTGTCATAATCAAACTGAGGGAAGCGATCCAGATGGATCGCGTTGATGGCAACTACGCCGCCCTTACGCAAGCTGCTCAGGGCAGAGATGACGACATCGCCGCTGGGCGCGAATGTGATCGCGCGATCGAGTTCCACCGGCGGCTTATCGTCTTCCGAGCCCACCCACGTTGCGCCGAGCGACTGCGCTAGCTTGCGATGCGAGGCGCCTCTCGTCGAGACGTAAACCGTGCAATTCCAGCTCAACAGAACGGAGATCGCGAGATGCGCGGAAGATCCGAATCCGAATAATCCGACGCGGTCGCCGGGCTCTACGCCGGCTACGCGCAAGCTGCGGAAGCCGATAATACCGGCGCACAGCAGCGGGGCGGCGTGAAGCGCATCGAGTTCGGCTGGGAGTGGAAAAACAAAATCCTCACGCACGAGCACGTATTCGGCGTATCCGCCGTCGACGTTGTAACCCGTGAAGGTGGGGTGGTCACAAAGGTTCTCCAGGCCACGCAAGCAATAAGGGCAAGTGCCGTCGACCCCACCGAGCCACGACACTCCCACGCGCTTCCCGCCGGCGGTTTCTCCCACGACCTGGTGGCCGGGGATCAACGCGTCGCGCAGGGCGGGAAGCTCTCCATCGAGGATGTGCAGATCCGTGCGGCACACACCGCATGCAAGAACCTTCAGCAGCACATGGCCCGGTGTAGACTCGGGGCGGGGCACGTCACGAATGGTCAATCGGCCGGACTGGAGGACCGCAGCCTTCATGGAAGATATCGTTGCACGCATCGGCCTGCATTACGCGACGTAGGCGATAGCGAAACGACGATCGCATTTCGCGCGGCAATTCCGAGAATCGGTAGGATGCGTACCGCAGGCCTGTTAGAGTAAGCCGCAGTCAAACTCGCAAGATCGGGCACGGGGACTCCTGGATGATCGGGTAGCCGTGCGACCGAACGCTGCCGAGAAGGTTCTCGGACACGCCGCGGCCCGTGATCATCAGATTCGCGTGGAGTTTGCGAGCCATTTCAGCGAGGACGGCTGAGACGGCGCCGAAGTCCACACACACCTCTAAGTTCGTCCCAGCCTCCCTCTGGAAATTTGCGATTTTTCCCCGCGCGAAATCGACATAGTGTTTCTGGAGATCCAGAGCCAATGGGCTCCGATCATCAAGGTATTCGTCCCTAACGCTCATTACATGCCCAACAACATGGGCCAACCAGAGCTTCGCCCCGAATCTGCCGGCTACTTGGGCTGCGCTCCGGATAACTTCAACGCTCTCCGGCGCGATGTCTATGGCGCACACCATTCGGGACGGAGTAGCGTCCGCCACGCGAGGGTGAGTCTCCATGTGGGCCATTGTCCAGACGTTGCATTGAACGTCGTGCAGCGTTTTCGCAGTTACAGAGCCAATAAGCGCCCGCCTGAACAGGCCGTATCCGTGAGTCGGCATCATAATCAGGTCTACCGAGTTAGTTTCAGCGAACTCTTTGATGACTCGCGCGGGATCGCCCACTTGGACCACTCTTTCCGCCACCAACCCTGGTAAGACGTTCTCAATCGTCTCGCGAGCGTGCTTCTCCGGCGTATCGATGCCGGTTGTTTCCATGAAAGAAGCGGGTGGCAAATCGTATCGGTACAGCGGATAGTCGACTGCGTGCAGGATGCTAACGCGGGCTTCGAAACTGCGAGCAAAGACGCGGACATAGTCCTCGGCGGCGAGCGCCAGGTTCGAGAAGTCGGTGGGAAACAGAATATGGCGAATTTCCATTGGTTTCGAATTCCTTAATTGTTAAACAGCAACGCTCCTACTGAAGGCTGGCGTGAGGCACGCGATTCGATTCTCTTCCCGCTCTGAGGGTATCAGCATCACGGCATTTGCATCCTGCAACAGGTTGGATTCGCGGCTGGCAAAACCAGCTTGGATCTCTGGGGGAGATCGATGAGTTCACCGTCGAGTAATCGCCTAAGGCATCACCTTGGATCGCCGCCTACTCCGCCGGTTAGCTCCCGATGACGCTTTAGTTCGGCCTGCGCGAGCCCGGTCTTTCCCAACCGGTTATACACGCGTGACAAATGATAGTGCGGCATGGGTTCGCGGTCATTCAATTCGACGGCTTTATTTAGTTGTTCCGCCGCGGCCTCGTATTGATGCTTGCTTTCCAGCAGAATGCCGAGTTGGTAGTGCGCTTCCCAGTTATCGGGCTGCAATCCGGCCGCGCGCCGAAGCAGGACGTCGGCTCGAGCGTCATCCGAATTCCGCGCCAGGAGCGCTTTCGCAACCAGCACTTGTGCATCGCTGTTTTCCGGATTCTTGTTGGCCCAAGCCTCCGCGTCGGCGATAATCTCGTCCAAATGCGATCCGGCCTGATCGAGCATGCGGCCGAGAAATCGATAGGGCTGTTCGATGGTTGGATCGGCACGAATGACGTCGAGGAAACGCTCGATGGCCTCTTCGAATCGGCGCTGCCCGTAACGTGCGACTCCGAGAGCGAGAGTAAGTTGGGCCTCCCCCTTGTGCGTATCGAGGCCGGCCTCCAACACCTGCGCCGCCTCCGTAAAGCGCTGCTGCTTCAGGAGGATCTGCGCGAGTTCAAACCCGGTGGACTCATCGGAGGCGGCAGCCTTTTCGGCAAACGGAACCGCGGCTTGTACGTCGGCGGCCTGCAGAAACCATCGAGCTACGCGCGTATTGGCAGCGGGATCCGCGCCCTGACTTCCCGCGTAGCGGCGCTCGTCGGCAGCCGCCTTGGCATATTCACCGGCGCGCGAATAATACAACGCCAAGGCGTGGCTTAACAGCGGGTTATCCTGGCTGTACTTCTCCGCTTGCGCGGCGGCAGACGCGGCAAGAGCCGGTTCGTGATTGCGGAGATAAACTTCCGCCAGCGCGCTCCATACATAGCCGTTACGGGGATCGGACTTCGATGCTTCCAGCAAATCCGCGCGGGCTTCTGTAAGCCGCCCCTGCTGGAGCTCCAGCAACCCCTTCTTAAGTAGGACGGATGTGTCGACCGCCGGCGCGAAGAGTAGAACGACAACGAGGACGAACAACTGACAACAGTATAAGAAAAAGGACTGGCCTGAGTTAGCAGACCAGTCCCGGGAGAGTCGAAAATCCGGTTAGAACTGGAAGCGCAACGAGAACTGAATATGCCGCTCGCTGCCGGCCGCGGTGCTCGTGATCTTACCAAAGTTGGCGTCTTGCTGGCCGGTGTCGGGAGCGTTGAATTGCGGCGTGTTGGCGACGTTGAATCCTTCAGCACGGAACTGCAGCATGAAACGTTCGGTGAAGGCGAAATTCTTGAACACGGAGAAATCCAGTGTGCGCGTCGGAGGACCTACGTTCGACTGTAGCCCGACGTTGCCTAGCGACAGGCGTTGCGCCGTGGTCAAATCATCGAGCGGAACGAAGTTCGCCGTGTTGAACCATTCGTTCGGCGTGCGCCCTCCCGGCGGTGCGGCGTTCGGGCTACCGGAGATAATCGTCGGGCCGCAGCCACCGTTCTCGCTGACTGCGAGGCAGGCATTCGAATCGAGCGTAAACGGCTGACCGGTGCGAAGACTCAGGATGCCGTTCACCTGCCAGTTGCCGAGTAGCGTCTGGACCCCGCGGTTAAGATTCGCGCCGTATTGCTTGCCCCGCCCGAACGGAATCTCGTAATCGAAGGACGAGACGAAGTTATGACGGATGTCCCAGGATGCGGTGGTGTAAGCTTCGTTGAAATTCTGGCCGTTCGGATTATAGAGTCCAGCCGACCCTGACAGCGTTGTGCCGCTGTCCGCCAGCGCATGTCCGTAGGTATAAGACGCCTGTAGAGTCAAGCCCGCGGAGTAGCGCTTAGTCAACGACGCCGTCATCGCGTTGTAGTTGCCGAATCCGAAACTGGCGGTTCCGGAGATCGAACC
>NZ_CAJCHS010000253.1 GCF_903970205.1 Nevskia soli
GTAATTGTATGTCTAATGTCGAACATCCGGGGTTGGAAAAGTTCGGGTTTTAGTACTAATCGACTAATCGCGGTAATGCGTTCTAACCAGCACGGCGCACGGGACGGTTTGATTCTGCGTTGCGCTAGACTGATAGGCGAACAAAGGGCGAAATGTACATCGAACTGCACGCCCGCTCCGCCTTCAGCTTTCTGCAGGGCGCCAGTCTGCCCGAAGAGTACGCCGCCATCGCTGCTCACTTCGGCTATCCGGCGCTCGCGTTGGTGGATCGGGACGGCTTCTACGGCTCGCCGCGCTTTCATCTGGCGGCGAAGAAGGCCGGCGTCCGTGCGCATATCGGCGCGGAAATCCTGGGCGCCGATGGGGCGCGCTATCCGCTGCTGGTGAAGAGCCGCGCGGGATATCAGAACCTGTGCCGTCTGATCACGCGGGCCAAGATGCGGGTCCCGAAGAACGAACCCGCCATCGCGACACCGGAAGATTTCACCGAATTCGCCGACGGACTGATCTGCCTGACGGGCGATGAACGCGGACCCCTCGCGTTGGCGCTCCCGTCTAAATCCGGGAGCAAGTGTCTCGATCAACTGACCGGCATCTTCGGCAAGAAGAATGTCTACGTCGAAGTGCAGCGGCATTTCGATCGCGAGCAGGAGTGGCGGAATGAAGCAACCGTGGAGCTCGCTCGCCGGATGAGGATTCCGTTAGTTGCAACGGGCGGCGTTTGTCACGCCCGGCCGGAACAGCGGTCCATTCTCGACCTCTTCACCTGCCTCCATCACAAAACGACTCTGGCCCAAGCGGGGCGGCTGCTCTCGAAGAATTCGCAGCGCCATCTGCGTCCGCCGGAAGAGATGGCGCAATTGTTCGCGGATCTGCCGGATGCGATCGCCAACACCAACGGCGTTTCCGCGCGCTTGAACTTCACGCTATCCGACCTGGGCTACCAGTTCCCCGAATATCCCGTGCCGCGCGGCGAAACGCAGATGTCGTTCCTGCGCAAACGCACGGACGAAGGCGCACGCCGCCGCTACCGGCCCTATCACGACAAAGCCCGCAATCAGATCGAGCGCGAACTGGCGCTGATCGAAAAGCTGCAGCTCGCGGGTTACTTCCTGATCGTTTGGGACGTGGTGAACTTCTGCCGCGATGAAGGCATTCTGGTGCAGGGGCGCGGGTCGGCGGCGAACAGCGCAGTCTGTTATTCGCTGGGGATCACGGCAGTCGATCCGGTCGGGATGGAATTGCTGTTCGAGCGGTTCCTCTCGGAAGAGCGCGGCGAGTGGCCGGATATCGATCTCGATCTTCCATCCGGCGAGAAGCGCGAGCGCGTGATCCAGCATGTCTACGAGCGCTATGGCAAGTTCGGCGCGGCCATGACGGCGAACGTGATCACGTACCGCGGGCGATCGGCCGCGCGCGAAGCCGGGAAAGTGTTGGGCTTCGAAGTGGAAACGCTGGACCGCCTGTCGAGCCTGGTTCCGATCTGGGGTTTCAAAGACAAGGACAATACCGCGGAGAAGCAATTCAGCGACGCGGGGCTCGATCTGAATCACCCCAAAATCCGCACGTTCCTGAACCTCGTAACGGGCTTGCAGGACTTGCCGCGGCATCTCGGTCAGCATTCGGGCGGCATGGTGGTGTGCCAGGGCCGTCTCGACACGGTGGTGCCGCTTGAACCCGCGACCATGCCGGACCGTGTGGTGGTCCAGTGGGACAAGGAAGATTGCGCCGATCTGGGCATCGTGAAGGTCGATCTGCTTGGCCTCGGCATGATGGCGGTGCTGGAGGACTGCCTGATGCTGATTCGCGATCACTGGGGCGAAGAGATCGATCTCGGCTGCCTGCCGCCGGATGATCCGCAAGTGTTTGGCGCGCTGCAGAAAGCCGACACCATCGGCTGGTTCCAGGTGGAGAGCCGCGCCCAGCAGGCTTCCCTACCCCGCATGAAGCCGGTCAAGTTCTACGATCTGGTGGTGCAGGTGGCGATCATCCGGCCGGGTCCGATTGTCGGCAAGATGGTGCATCCGTATCTGGCGCGGCGGCAAGGGCGCGAAAAAGTGGTGCCGCTGCATCCGCTGCTGGAGCCCGTGCTGGCGCGCACGTTAGGCGTCCCGCTGTTTCAAGAGCAGCTGCTGCGGATGGCGATGGTGGTGGCCGGGTTCACGGGCGGCGAGGCGGAGGACCTGCGGCGTGCGATGGGGTTCAAGCGCTCGGAACAGCGGATGAAAGACATCGAGGTGAAGCTGCGGACGGGCATGGCGCGCAACGGCATCAACGAGGCGACGCAGGACCTGATCGTCCAGTCGATCACTTCGTTCGCGCTCTACGGGTTTCCGGAATCGCACGCGGCCAGTTTCGCGCTCCTGGCGTATGCGAGCGGCTACTTCAAGGTGCACTATCTGGCGGCATTCTCGGCGGCGATTCTGAACAATCAGCCCATGGGTTTTTACCATCCGGCGGTGTTGATCAAAGATGCGCAGCGGCATGGACTGCGGGTGCTTCCGGTCGACATCACGATCTCCGACTGGAATTGCACCGTGGAGGAAGACGGCGCGAAGAAGCACTTGCGGTTGGGCCTGCGCTATGCGCGCGGGCTGCGGGAAGCAACGTCTCAGGCGATTCTGAAGGCGCGGGCAGAGCGTCCGTTCGAGACCGTGGATGATCTGGCCGGCCGCGTTCCCGAGCTGCATACCGATGAGATGAACCGGTTAGCGGAAATCGGCGCGCTGAATCCGCTGGATCCAAAGCATCGCCGCGATGCGTTGTGGAAAGCGGGGCGCGCTTCACGGCCGACGGGACCGCTGCTGATTTCGGTTCCGGAGACCGCGCCGGAATCGCCTTTAGTTCAGATGACGACCGAGGAGCGGGTGACGGCGGACTACCGCGGGACAACGGTGACGATCGGGCGGCATCCGATGGCGTACCGGCGCGAGGAGATGAATGCGCTGGGGGTCACGCCCGCTCGGGATCTGGCGCGCGTGCGACCCGGCGGTTTGGTGCGGATCGCGGGGAACGTGATTGTGCGCCAGCGGCCGGGGACCGCGGCCGGCATTGTGTTTCTAAGTGTGGAAGACGAGACGGGGATTGCCAACGCGGTCGTTATGCCGGATCTGTTTGCGGAGCAGCGGCTGTTACTGGTGACGGAGCCGTGGCTGATGGTTGAGGGTAAGTTGCAGAATGTGGACAACGTAATTCATGTGCTGGCGCGGAAAGTAACCAGGCTGCCGCATAAGACGGACGCGTCCCCGGCGCATAACTTTCACTGAAGGGCGCTCACATTAGCAATGCATCAATCTGCTGCTTCAGCGCGGGGAGGTCACGTCTGACGGTCATCCAGACTATTGGCAGATCGATAAAGAAGTACTCATGGATCGCTACGTTACGCATGCCGCGCATCTCCGCCCAAGGAAGCTCGGGATGGCGTTTGATGAAATCCGGCGCTATTCTTTGAATCTTGTTCACGGCTTCGCCGATGATCTCGATATTGCGGACAACCGCGTCTTGAACTTGCCTGTTCTCCTGAAAGGCTTCAAGGTCTGCGAGCGGCCGAAGATATTCCGTCGCTCGGTCAATGGCTTCCGAAATGTGCTTCAAATAATCCTCGACGCGCTCCGGATGCCTCATAAAGGCTGGGCATATTGCAAGACGTCGCTGCGGAACTTCGGAGGCAATCCGTTCGGAGTTAAAACGGATATCGGCACTCCCAGCAATTTTTCTGCGTCCATCTTCAAACCCGCGATTGTAAGTAGGCTGGTCGTTTCTCCGGGTTCGACTAGCAAATCAAGATCGCTCTCTTCCGTATCGGTACCACTTACAACTGACCCGAAGACGCGCGGGTGCGAAAGACCGTAACGACGGACAAGCTCTCGCAATTCGTCCCGGTGGGCTCTTAATGCGTGCGATGGTTTCATAGGTGTACTTGCCGGAAAGCGCTTACAGTCGCAAGGTAACACGCGAGTCCATCCGCGATCCGAACGCCGCCTGCAAGTTCCCCGGCTGCATACCGATGAGATGCAGGGCCGGCCGAAATCTGCGGGCTGAGTCTGCTCGATCTTTATCCTAGATAGTTATGCGTCCGTCTCTGCTTGGTCTATCGCTCAGCTTCCTGTCCCTCGTCCCAGTCGTCGGCAAACCTCAGACGCTCCCGGTGAAAAGCCCGCGCCTCAGATCGCCTGAATACGCGCAACTTCAGCAGCGGCTCGGGCGCGGTTGGAACACCTGGGATGTGCGCAGCGTTACTACCCATGTCTTGCTTCCGGAAGGGCTGGCGGTGCGCGTCGGTTTTCTTGATAAGAAGCGGTTAAACGGCGAAAGCTTTCTTTCGACTGCCTTGATCGGTCAACAGGATGCCCACGCCGAGAAGGTGTTTCCGGGTCCGCACGCCTTCGATGGAAGCTATACCGACTTGACGCTCACCTGGAGGGGCCGGACGTTTCGGGTTCAGTCCGGCCGTGTTCAGTCCGGAACTGAAGCCAGTGATCTCGTTCTCCTGGTCACCCCTCTCACCGCTCCTTCGTCCGTTGGGCAGCTGCCTATGACGGCTGTCTTCTCCGTTAGTTTTCTCTGGAACCGGCCTGGCTCCGTGGCGAAAACGCAGGACCGAATCGCGGCGCATGCTGCCAGCCGCCGGACCTTGTTCTTCCTTGACGGCGTCGAGACCACGGCCTTCAACGCGCCCGTCGCCGGTCCGTATTTTGCGACGGATCTGGACAGGCCGGTGGCGTTCGTGTCTGGTAAACCGCGCACGATGGCGGAAGTCCAGAATATCCTCGCGGACCGGCGTGCAGCCTATGATCAGGCAAACCAGAAGGCCGGAAGTGCGGCATCCATCGCGGACGCGATCCAAACCGTCCTTGGTTGGGACACGATTTACGATCCGGAGCACGAACGCGTGATCTCGCCGGTAAGCCGCCAGTGGTCCGTGGGGTGGGGAGGTTACGTTCTTTTTGACTGGGATACATTTTTCGCCGCGTCGCTGGCATCGATCGGCGATCATGATCTGGCCTATGCGAACGCGATCGAGATATTAAACGAGTCCACACCCAGCGGGTTTGTGCCTAACTACGCGCGCTCGGGTGAGTGGAAAAGTGGAGACCGCTCCGAGCCTCCTGTCGGCGCGGTGACGATCCTCGGTCTCTATCGGAAGTTTCATGAGCAGTGGCTACTGCGGGATACGTTCCCCCGGCTGCTGGCATGGAATCGCTGGTGGGCGGAACATCGCGACGTGCAGGGATATCTGGTCTGGGGCAGTGACGCTCACGGTCAACCCGAAGATATTGAGGATTCCGCGCGGGGTACGTTGCAGGGCGCGCGGTTTGAGTCCGGGTTGGACAACTCGCCCATGTACGACGACGTCAAGTTCGACAAGGAGAGCCAGCGCATGATGCTGGCCGACGTAGGCTTGATGGGCTTATACGTTGCCGATTGCGATGCGCTCGCGACGATCGCAAGCGAAGTTGGCCGAGTTGCCGAAGCGAAGGAACTGGCCGGCAGGTCTGCCCATTATCGCGATAAGTTGGCCGGCCTCTGGGATGAGAAGACGGGAATGTTTCTCAACAAAGATCTGATCACCGGTCAACTAAGCCCGCGTGTCTCACCTACCAATTTCTACCCACTAATGGCGCGCGCCGCAACGACACAGCAGGCTGATCGGATGGTGCGCGAACACCTTGAAAATCCCGATGAGTTCGGCGGCGAATTCGTGTTGCCATCCATTGCTCGAAGCGATCCGGCCTATAAGGACCAGGAGTACTGGCGCGGCCGGATTTGGGGACCTATGAACTACCTTGTGTATCTGGGACTTCGTAACTACGACCAAGCGGCGGCGCGTAAGGAACTGGCGGAGAAGTCCCTTAACCTATTCCTGAAAGAGTGGAAGAAAAACGGGCACGTTCATGAGAACTATAACGCGACGCTTGGTGTAGGTGACGACGTTATGAGCAGCGATCGGTTTTATCACTGGGGCGCTTTGCTGGGCTTAATCGCCTATATGGAGCAGACCGAGCCGGCGTCGAGGTAATGCAGACGCCCGCATACACGTATTTGAAACGATGCAAACACCGCATTCTACCCCGGCAAACGGGTGTTTTCGGAACAACGCTGGTGGCCTCGCCCGGGGTCGAACCGGGACGTCCTCTCGAACGCCAGAACCTAAATCTGGTGCGTCTGCCAATTCCGCCACGAGGCCGTTGTTGCGTTCGCGCGATGCAAACTCGATTTTGAGCCTAACACAAGCTCATGGCGGCGCAACACGCGTCGGGCCGGAAGTCAGGCTGCGAGCCGGTGCTCCTGCAACTGCTCAGATAGAATCCGGCTCACAAGCTCTTTCAATTCGCGGTCGCTATCGCTTGAAAGGGCGGCGTCATAGAGCGGGAGCCAGTGCGAGGGTTTCGGGGAATCCGCCAGTAAGCTTGTGCTGGCTTGAATCAGGTCTGCGTGGGTGATCATTGTTCTTGTCCCTGCTCTTATTGACGCACTCCAACCCTCGTAGAGCGGTCGACTTTTGTATCGTTTCTGTCAACAAATGCACCGCTCCGGCTGTCACACTATGGAATGGAAGATGGATTCGTTTTGAAGCCAAATAACGAACCGGTCAACGTTTCACCGGCCCCGGACTTCCGCGCGTTTTTCGAAAGTGCTCCCAATGCAATTCTGGTCATTTTGCCGGACGATCCGGCATTCACCATCGTGGCGGCCAGCGACGAGTACATACGGGTAAGCGGCACGAAACGCGAAGACATGGTGGGGCGAAGCGTGTTCGACGTTTTCCCGGACAACCCCGACGATCCGGCGGCGACCGGAGTTCACAATCAGCGCCAGTCGTTCGCCCGAGTCATTGCGACGCGCACACCGGATCGCCTGCCGCTGCAGCGCTATGACGTCGCGCGGCCGCCATCCGGAGGCGGCGGATTCGAAGAGCGCTACTGGCGCGCGTTGAATTCGCCGGTACTGGATGCGGAGGGTCGCGTCCAGTACATTCTCCATTCGGTGGAAGACATCACCGAGACCGTACGCGCCAAGCAGCGCGAAGCCCACGCCGACCGTGAGCGGCAGATTAGCGACACGCGCTTCCGGCAGATGGCCGAATCGAACACCGTGGGATTTCTCCTGGGCGACCTCCAGGGCGGGGTCTCCTATCTGAATCCGAAACTCCGCGATCTGCTTGGCTACACCGAACAGGACGTGATCTCCGGATCGGTGCGTTGGGATCGGATTACCCCGCCTGAGTTCACCGATCTCGGCCGGGATGCCCTGGAACAGCTTAGGGCAACCGGCAGTTGTCTCCCGTATGAAACGGCGTACTTCACGAAGACCGGCCGCCGCATACCGATTCTGGTCGCGCCGGCCGTCATCCACTCCTCGGCCGAACGGCCTGAGGTCGGGTGCTTCGTTGTCGACTTAACCGAACGGAAGCAAAGCGAGCGGGATGCCTTCCTGGTCCAGCTTGGCGATGCCACGCGCGCATTGACCGAGCCCGTGGACATCATCGCCGCAGCCGCGCGCCTGCTGGGGGACCACCTGGGCGTCGACCGCAGCACTTATGGTGTTTACGACAGCAACGAGGATGATTTCGAGGTTTTGTGGAACTATACCCGGCCGGGTGTTCCGAGTGTGGTTGGACGTTACGCTCTCTCCCAATTCGGCGCTGAAGCCGCGCGGCGGCTGCGCGCGAATTTGCCGTGCGTAAGCGCAAATGTCGAGGCCGATTTCGAATCTGCGGATGTCCTCGATTCCTACCGCCGCGTTTCTATAGCCGCTCACATCTCGGTGCCCCTCCAAAAAGAAGGACGGCTGGTGGCGGCGATGTCGGTTCACCAGGTGACACCGCGCCAATGGCTGGCGGAAGACGTGGAGCTGGTGCAACTCGTCGGCAGCCGCTGCTGGGAGTCGATTGAGCGCACGCGTGTTACCCGGGCGCTGAGGGAAAGGGAGCAGCGGCTTCGTTTGGCCCAGAGAGCCGGACGGATCGGCAGTTTCGATTGGCTATTCAAAGAGAATCGGATCATCTGGACCGCGGAGCTCGAAGCGCTTTATGGATTGGCCGAGGGCGCTTTCCCCGGAACACACGACGATTGGGGCCGTATCGTGTTTCCGGAAGACGGGATTCGCGTCTGCGCCAGTCTCGAGATTTCGCTGGCGCGACAGGACGCCGAATTTGCCGATGAATTTCGCACCGTGCTGCCGGACGGAACGGTCCGCTGGCTGCGTGGTCAAGGGCAGATATTCTACGACGAAAACGGATCGCCTGAACGCATCGTCGGTGTGCATATCGATATCGATGACCAAAAGCGGGCCGAGGCGATGCTCCGCGATAGTGAGCAGAGGCTCCGCGCGATCTTTGACGGCACTTACGAATACATCGGCCTGCTAGCTCCCGATGGAACTCTGTTGGAGGCCAATCGCGCCTCGCTCGAGTTCGCCAGCTACCAGCGGGAGGATGTGGTCGGACGCCCGTTCTGGGAAACGCCCTGGTTCACCCACACGCCTGGTGCTCCGGAGGTTGTGCGCGAGTACCTGGGTCGCGCCGCGAACGGCGAGTTTGTGCGCTTTGAGGCGACCATACGCCGGCCGTCAGGGGAGTACCAGACGTTCGACATTTCCTTCCATCCCGTCTTTGACGACCAGGGCCGCGTATCCCTGATTGTTCCGGAGGGGCGTGAGATTAGCGAGCGGAAACTAGCCGAAGAGCGGCTGCGCCAGCAATGGCACACTTTCGATGCAGCTCTATCCAATAGCCCCGACTTTACTTACACCTTCGACCTGGACGGGCGGTTTACATACGCCAACCGGGCGTTACTTTCATTGCTGCAAATACCGTTCGAGGAAATCCTCGGCAAGAACTTCTTCGACCTGGCTTATCCGCAGGAACTCGCCGCGCGCTTGCAAAGCCAGATCCAGCGGGTGATCGAAACCAACGAACCGCTTCGGGACGAAACGGACTTTACCGGTCCGTCGGGCGAAACCCGCCACTACGAGTACATCTTCGTGCCCGTGCGGGCGGACGATGGCTCCGTGGAAGCGGTGGCAGGTTCCACCCGCGATATCACGGAGCGCAAGCTGGCTGAAGAACGGGAGCGCCAACGGGAAGAGCAATTCCGTGAGAGAGCGCGTCTGGAGAGCCTCGGAGTGATGGCCGGCGGAGTCGCGCACGATTTCAATAACCTGCTGACGGGAATTTTGGGATGCGCCAGCCTGCTCGCGGAGACGAATTCGCAAGAAGTTCGCTCCATGGCCGGACAGATTACTCTCGCGGCGGAACGCGCTGCTGAGCTGACTAACCAGATGCTCGCGTTTTCGGGTAAGGGCAGCTTTGCGATCGAGGCGGTCGATCTGGATTCGCTGGTGGAAGAGAACCTCACACTACTGCGCGCGTCTCTGTCCCGAAACGTGACGGTCCGCTTGGAACTCGATGGCAAAGGAAGCTTCGTGGACGCCGATCGAGCGCAGATGCAGCAGGTAGTCATGAACCTTCTGATCAACGCGTCGGAAGCGATTGGCGAACGTCCAGGCACCGTCGCGATCCGGACTTCCGTCCGGCAACTCGAGTCCAAGTTTAGTTCGCAACTACAGACTGTCGTTCCGGCTGGTGATTACGTGAGCCTTGAAGTTAGCGACAACGGTATCGGGATGACGCCGGATACCCAGAAGCGCATCTTTGATCCGTTTTTCACGACCAAGTTTACTGGAAGGGGATTGGGTTTATCGGCAGTCCTCGGGATTGTGAAAGGTCATAAGGGAGATATCGAAATCGAGAGCCGGCCGGGCGCCGGTACGATGTTTCGGATCCTCTTACCGGCATCCGAAAATCCAGTAACCCCGCGACAAAAAGCGGCTCCCGGCCTGACCTTTAGTGCGAGCGGTCAAACGATACTGGTGGTCGACGACGAGAGCATTGTATTAGAGGCCGCATCGCTCTCGCTGGAGCGGCGAGGCTACCGCGTGCTGCAGGCGGCCAACGGGTCGGAAGCGATCGAGGTATTGAGCGCTCATCCCGAAGTCGACTTAGTGATTCTGGACCTCACGATGCCGGTAATGACCGGAGAGCAGGCGATTCCGCTAATCAAAAAATTGCGGCCGGCTCTCCCGATCCTGCTTTCCAGCGGTTTCAGCGAGGCGCAAGTGACTCAGCGCTTCGCGTCATCCGGAATCGCCGGCTTTTTGCAAAAGCCTTACGACGTTTCAACGATAAGCGCCAAGGTCGCCGCGATTTTGCAGAACGACCGCACGACCCCGCCGATCTAGACCGCTCCGTCACCGTCGCGGCTCTGTAACATACAACCGAAGATGAAAAAGGGAATCGAGCCGGGTCGAGGAAGCCGTGCAGCCCCACGCCGAGCCCGACCGAAAGGGAGGGTCGTCCGCTGACAGCCGTGGTGGGGGTAAGCGGTGCTTTTCGATTAATGCCCCTTGTCTGCTACCTTAGGCAGCGATCTTGACGCAGAGATGCAACTCGCGTCCAAGTTCGTTGACAAATTCCACTAACAGTTGATCGTTCGCGCTCGCCAGCGCCTGATCGTACCTGGCCAGCCAAAATTCGGGGCGCCGAGACTCCGCCAGAAAGTCGGTTCCTAACTGCACCAATTCCGCGTGTTCCATCTGATCTTCTTGTGACCTCTGGTTCTATTGACGCACCGAACTTTCGAAGCAGAAGTAGATATTTGTATTCGCTCTGTCAAGTTTTATACGTCACCGCTATGCTGAATGAGCGAACTACCACCAATGCAAGAGCCTCCGCTCGTTCAAGCCGAGAACCTAAGTAAGTCGTATCGATCGGGCACCGGCAACCTGACTGTATTCTCCGGTCTTCACTTCGAGATTCACGCAGGCGAACGCCTGGCGATTGTCGGCGAGTCCGGCGCTGGGAAGAGCACGCTGCTGCACCTGATCGGTGGCTTGGATCGCCCCAGCGCCGGGCGCGTTCTGTATCGGGGCGAGGCGGTATCGGAGTTGAGCGACGCCGGACTGGCCGCCTATCGCAACCGTCACATCGGTTTCGTCTGGCAGATCCACCACCTGCTCCCGGAATTCACCGCCGTCGAAAACGTGTTCCTGCCGCTTCTGATCCGGGGCGTTGCGCGCCCCGATGCTGAGCGGGAAGCGGCGTCCCGGTTAGCCGACGTCGGTCTGGCCGCCCGTACGAATCATCGCGCCGGCGAATTATCGGGTGGAGAGCGCCAGCGTGTGGTGCTTGCCCGCGCCCTCGTGACCCGTCCCGCGCTCCTGTTGGCCGACGAGCCCACCGGGAATCTGGACCAGCGAACGGGTGAGAACGTCTTCGCGTTAATCGAAGATCTGCATACCCAGTTCGGTCTCACATCTGTATTTGTGACGCATAACGTTGCGTTTGCCGCACGCTGCGACCGCGTGTTGCGGCTCCAAAACGGAATGTTGTACGAAGAGGCGCCCGGTTCTGCGACCGCCTGACGAACGCTTGCAACGAAAATCCTGCGAAAAACCGCGCGGGCATTATAATTGAGTTAACGAGCCAATCCCAGACAGCGTCTCGTTGTTATGAGGGGCCTAATTCCGTATGTTTGAGCGATACACTGAGAAAGCACGCCGCGTCATATTCTTCGCCAGGTATGAGGCAAGTCAGTTCGGCAGTCCCTATATTGAGACTGAGCATCTTCTCCTAGGTCTCCTACGTGAAGATAAGACACTTGCTAACCGTTTTTTGCGTTCCCACGCGGCAGTTGAATCCATCCGTAAACAGATTGAAGGTCACACCACCGTACGCGAGAAGGTCTCCACGTCCGTAGATCTGCCACTAAGTAATGAATGCAAGCGCGTCCTGGCGTATGGCGCCGAGGAAGCGGAGCGCCTCAGCCACAAGCACATCGGCACCGAACACCTGCTGCTCGGTCTGTTGCGCGAAGAGAAGTGTTTTGCCGCCGAAATCCTGCATGAGCGCGGGTTGCGGCTCTCGACCATTCGGGAGGAACTGCAGCGATCGCAGTCCGAGAAAGTGGCCTCGAACCGTCCCAAAGAGAGCTCGCTTCTGGCCGAATTCAGCCGCGACCTGACGCAGGCCGCGATCGATAACTCGCTGGACCCGTTGATCGGCCGCGATTATGAACTCGAACGCGTGATTCAGATCCTCTGCCGGCGCACCAAGAACAACCCCGTCTTGATCGGTGAACCGGGCGTCGGTAAGACCGCCATCGTCGAGGGCCTGGCCCAGCGGATTGCCGAGGGCGAAGTTCCTTCGTTCCTTGCGGATAAGCGCATTCTCGCGCTCGATCTTTCGCTGATTGTGGCGGGCACGAAATATCGCGGCCAGTTCGAAGAACGCCTCAAGACCATCATGAAGGAGTTGATGGAGAATCAAAACGCGATCATCTTCATCGATGAGCTTCACACGCTGGTCGGCGCCGGTTCGGCGGAAGGTTCGCTGGATGCGGCCAACATCCTCAAGCCTGCTCTTTCGCGCGGCGAAATTCAGTGCATCGGGGCGACGACCCCCGGCGAGTTCCGCAAGTCGATCGAGAAGGACCGTTCCCTCGAGCGCCGCTTTCAGGCAGTCAAGGTCCCGCCGCCGTCCGAAACCGACGCCGTGAAGATTCTGTTCGGTATCAAAGACCGTTACGAGAAGTTCCATGCGGTCGGCTACACGGATGAGGCGATCGAGGCCGCGGTGTTCACCTCCAGCCGCTACATTCCGGATCGCTTCCTTCCGGACAAGGCGATCGATCTGATCGATGAAGCCGGCGCGCGCGTGAAGCTTCGCCAGACCACGCTTCCCAGCGATCTGGCCGACATCCAGAAGCGCATCAAGTTCATCGTGCACCGCATGGAGAACGCCATCGCGAACCATGAGTTCGAGAAGGCCCGCTTCTACTCCGATGAGGAGCGCAAAGAGCGCGAGAACATGCGCCAGCTCCGCGAGAAATACAACCTCGACGATTCATCAACGGGAGTGGTGACGAAGGACGACATCGAAGACGTGGTCGCCCGCTGGACCGGCGTTCCAATGACTTCGATCAAAGAGGAGGAGATCACCAAGCTCCTTCGGATCGAAGAAGAGCTGCACCACCGCGTCGTCAGCCAGGAGAAAGCGATCTCCGCGCTGGCTCGCGCCATCCGCCGCTCCCGTGCGGGCCTCAAGGCTTCGAACCGTCCTGCCGGTTCGTTCCTGTTCCTCGGACCCACCGGCGTCGGCAAGACCGAAGTTGCCCGTGCGCTGGCTTCTTTCCTGTTCGGCAGCGAAAAGTCGCTGATCCGCTTCGACATGTCCGAGTTCATGGAAAAGCACTCGGTTTCGAAGTTGATCGGTTCGCCTCCGGGCTATGTCGGATATGAGGAGGGCGGTCAGCTCACCGAGCGCGTGAAGCGGTCTCCCTACGCGATCATCCTGCTCGACGAAATCGAGAAGGCCCATCCGGATATCTACAACATCCTGCTGCAGGTGTTCGAAGACGGCCAGTTGACCGACGGACTCGGCAACACGGTCGATTTCAAGAACACGATCATCATCATGACGTCGAACCTTGGGGCCCGCTTCCTGGAGAAGCGCGGTCATCTCGGCTTCTCCGCGCCGCACACCGAGGGCGTTCCGACCAAGGTTGAAGATCTGGTCCGGGGTGAGGTTAAGCGCGCGTTCAACCCCGAGTTCCTCAATCGTCTGGATGAAGTGATTCTGTTCACTTCGCTCAATGACGATGACCTGCTGAAGATCATCGAACTGCTGGTGGGTCAGATCAACGGCAACCTGGTCGCGAAACAGCTCAAGATCAAGCTATCGACCGACGCCGCGAAGTACATTATCGAGAAGACACTCGGCGACCGGAGCTACGGCGCGCGTCCGCT
>NZ_CAJCHS010000254.1 GCF_903970205.1 Nevskia soli
TCCTCGGCATCCGGTCGATGCTCGACGGAACTGCTCTTTACAGGGACATCGGAGCAATCGTCATGGTGGCAAGTTTGCTGTGGGTGGCGGCTGTGACTGCGGTCGGCGTGATGCGAAATCGATCCGGACGCGCCGCCGAAGCCACGCGCCCCGATCGCGCTTCACGATCATTCTTATCCATGGGTGCATAAGGCCAGCCTGGAGCCCTTTGGGCGGGAGCCGGACGAGGTCGTCGGCGACTTCGCGGTGTATCAGCGTGAGGGCCGTTGAGCGGCGCTCCGGCGCGAATCATGAGCCCGTGTCGATGAGCCGTCGACTTCTCGTTCCACCCAGCCGTCCTCCGGCTCCCATCCAAGAGGCCAAAAGAATTCAAACTTTTATTACTTTTTAATTCAAACTTTCGGTGCTTTTTTTGTATACTGGTGAGTCCGTTCGAACGATTGGACGCCTGTTTCCGGCCTCTGCGGCCCCGTACTGCGTCAGAGGGCAGGCGACATAGCTCGCAGCGGAAGCCTCACCCGAGAACAAAGGAAGCAAGATGAGAGAAAAAGGTACAGTCAAGTGGTTCAACGCCGCCAAAGGTTTTGGGTTCATTCAACGTGAGAACGGCGAGGACGTCTTCGTTCATTTCACCGCGATTCAGTCTCAGGGCTACCGCAGCTTAGACGAAGGTTCGCGCGTGGAGTTCGAGGTCCTCAATGGTCCGAAAGGATTGCAGGCGGCGAACGTTACCGCGTCGTAGGTCCTGCTTTTCAGCGGCGGGCGGCGCGACAAGCAAAATCCCGCGCCGCTTCTGCCAAAATAGGATCAGGATGAACGTTTGAGCAAAGAAGATAGCATCGAAGTCACCGGTACCGTTCTTGAAAAGTTTCCCAGCGGTCTGTTCAGCGTTCAGTTGGAACAAAACCGCGTTGTGTTGGCTCACCTGGCCGGGCGCCTTCGTCGCAATCGCATTCGCGTTCTGGCCGGCGACCGCGTCACCCTCGAACTCTCCCCCTACGATTTGACTAAGGGCCGCATCACGTTCCGGCATCGCTAGCGCACGTGTCGCGAGAAACTCGCGCCGGGCAGAGCACCTTGTGATGACGATGAGCGCAGTTTCAGGTGTGATCAAGACTCTGTTTGTATTCGGAACGCGTCCCGAAGCGGTCAAGCTGGCGCCGGTCATCTTGCACATGCGGCGCCGTCCCGCCGAGTTTGATGTGCGCGTTTGTGTCACGGCCCAGCATCGCGGCATGCTGGACCAGGTTCTAAGCGCGTTCGAAATCCGTCCCGATCACGATCTCGACATCATGCAGGCGGGACAAAGCCTGGCCGGTCTCACCGGCCGTATGATGAGCGCGCTCGAGCCGGTGATCGCGTCCGAACGGCCCGACACGGTAGTCGTCCAAGGCGACACCACCACCACTCTCTGCGGCGCGCTGACCGCATTCTATGCGCGCATTCCGGTGGCGCATGTCGAAGCGGGTCTGCGCACGGGCGATCTGACGCAACCTTTCCCCGAAGAGATGAACCGCGTGGTCACCGGCCGCCTGGCGTCGATTCATCTGGCCGCCACAGAAGGAGCGGCCGCAAATCTACGCGCCGAACAAATTGCGAACGACCGCATCCGGGTGACCGGTCAGAGCGGCATCGATGCCGTGCTGCATATCTGCTCTCTACTGGAACGCGGCGTGCTCCACGGCGACGATTGGTCGCGGCTCGATCCCTCGCGGCGGCTTATCGTGGTTACCGCGCATCGCCGCGAAAGCTTCGGTGCGGGGTTCGAGGATATCTGTGCGGCGCTGGTCCGGCTCGCGCAACGACCGGATGTTCAGGTGGTGTATCCCGTGCATCGCAATCCGAACGTCATGGAACCTGTGTTCCGCGCGCTCGAAGGCTTGCCGAATGTGTTTCTAGTCGAACCTCTCGATTATGTTCCGTTTGTCGATCTCATGCGCCGCGCCGACATTCTCATCACTGATTCAGGCGGGATACAGGAGGAAGGTCCGTCACTGGGAAAGCCTGTACTCGTAATGCGTGACAAGACGGAACGTCCGGAAGCTGTAGCTGTAGGTACCGTCAAACTGGTCGGCACCAACCCGGATCGTATTACCGAAGCGGCGAGCCAACTCCTCGACAATCCCGAAATGCGTCGAGCTATGTCCCGCATTCACAACCCATACGGAGACGGTCAAGCGAGCGGTCGGATCGCCGATGCAATCCGCACATTCTTCGAAAGTTAGGTATAACGAAAAACTTTCGATTCCGCCGCGGCCGGCGCTAATTCCTAGGGAAATTACAGAACACACAAGTATAATCAGGGCAGTATGGTGGAACGAAGTAAGGCTACCTCCGCGCCTCGTTCGCGGAAAAAAGCGGACGATCTGATCGAGAATCTAACCGCTGTACTATCCAAGAAAGTAGTTGGACAGCCCGGTGCGACCAAGGCTATTATTCCGTATATTCAGATGTTCCAGGCGGGACTGGCCCCCGAGGGCAGACCGGTGGGCGTATTCCTTCTGCTCGGTCCTACCGGGACGGGCAAAACTAAAACCGTTGAAGCCCTCGCCGAGATTCTGCACGGCAGCTCCAAGAACGTACTTAAGGTCGACTGCGGAGAGTTCCAGATGGAACACGAAGTCGCCAAGCTGATCGGCGCTCCTCCCGGCTATCTTGGTCATCGCGAGACACAGCCCGTCCTGTCGCAGCAGAAGGTAAATTCAGTTACCAGCGATAAGAGCCAGCTCTCCTTGATCCTATTCGACGAGATCGAAAAGGCGGCGCCTTCCATGACGCGGCTACTACTGGGAGTTCTCGATAAGGGTGTACTGCGCCTGGGCGATAACTCCATGGTGAACTTCGAAAAGAGTCTTGTCTTTTTGACGAGTAACTTAGGCGCGCGGGAGATGATGAAGGAAATCAATCCCGATTTCGGCTTTCAATCCGGGGCCGCCATGCAGCGCACGGATCTTACATCCAAGCTGCAAAATATCGCGTTAGTTGCAGTGCGGAAGAAATTTTCCCCCGAGTTTGTAAATCGCATCGATTGTGTCATCACTTACCAGCCGCTGACCATCGAATCTCTGGCGTCGATTGTCGACCACGAGATTCTAGGGCTGCAGGAGCACGTCAACACTCGCCTGGCGAATCGATGTTTCACCATCGAAGTACCCTTCGAGACGCGGCAGTGGCTCATTGAGCACGGCACCAGTTCGGAGTATGGGGCGCGCGAATTGAAGCGGACCATCCACAAGCATTTGACTCAGCCCTTATCCGCGTTAGTGGCCATGGGACAGATCGATCCGGGAAGCCGCGTTCGCGTGGAGATCCAAGCGGACCGCTCGGATCTTACTCTTAGGACCACCGGGCCGGATGAAGCGCTGGTTCCCACTCACCCGACGGTCTTGTTGGTTGACGACAACCGTGACCTGTTGCACTTCCTGGAGCGGCTGATGGCTGAGGCGGGTTGGAAACTACTTACGGCGGAAAGCGCGAGACAGGCGCGCCGTTTGGCCGCTGAGCATAAGCCGAACGCGGCATTGCTCGATTACCTGCTGCCCGACGGAAACGGCGTCGAACTCGGCATGCAGCTGCGCCAGGTGGTTCCGCGCATGCAGGTAATCATGATGACCGGCTCGGTCCTTCCGGCGGAAGAAGAAGCGACGTGTGAAGAGTACGATTTCCCGGTCCTTCGCAAGCCCTTCCTGGCGTCGGATGTAATGAACCAGATTCGCGGACGGTTGGCGACGGTCATCAACACGGCGCGATAGAGGCGACCGCGGCGCTTCGGCTGGAGTAGTCCGATACTCTCCCGGCCGTGCATGCAATTTTGGCTGTCAATTTTGGGCTTGCTTGGGGTGCGCCAGGGCGAGTAGACTCTCACTTAGTAGAGGTCCAAAGCGATGGCCACCCAACTATTCTTCGCGTTGAGCCAGCAGTATATGCAGGCCTGCAACCTGGGCCGGCAGGCGGCGTTTCTTGAGGTGCAAGGGAATCTGCCGGGAGCGACCCAACTGCTGGCGAACGCATCCGCCCAGCTCGATAACATCATCACGACGGCTCAACAGTACCGCATGCCGGTGCTCGAGGGCGTGTTTTTCACCGCCGCGTACCTTCACTACAATGCGGCGCGGCTCGCCTTGATGACCGGCTGGCTCCAGAACGCGCCGATGCATCTCTACTACGCGGAATGCGCGCTAAATCAGGCGATCCAGATCAACCCGAATTTCGCCCCGTATCATGCCAGCGCGGGGATGGTTGAGATCGCCCGCCAGAACGTACCGGAAGCGATCCGCGCCTTTACGCGCGCCGTCCAACTGAATCCGATGGACGCTTTTTCGCAATATATGCTGAGCGCGTTGAACGTGAACCAAGGCAACCAGGTCGTGGCGAACCAGTATTTTCAAGCGGCGGCTCAAGCCGTGCCGAACTTACCCTCGCCCCAGGTGATCGCCCAGCAGATGCAGCCCGCGCCGTCCCCGCCGTTAGCCAACGGCTCGGGCGCCGGTACCGGGCAGGAGAAAAAGGCGGGCTTCGACTGGAGCCAGTTAATGAAAACGGTTGCGTCCGTAGCGGATTGCGTGGCGAAGTTTGCCCCCGCGGGCGCGTCGGCCGCGGCGCCGTCCTCGGCGTTTGCCGGATTTAACCCGGCAGCCAGTTACCTGAGCGGGCAATTCAACATGAACTTCCGGGGATACTGAAGAACCGCCGTGCCGGCGCCGTTTACGTTGTAAAGCGGCGCTTCAAGCGCGCTCCCGAAAGCCCCTGCCCGCCCAAGCCCGAGAGGCCCCTTATGCTAAACTGCTAGATTCAAACCGTACCTCCCGGCTTGATCCTTTCGACAGCAAAATGGATTTGATTCTTCATCAGCTTGGTGGAATACTGCGCAACAGCGTCCCCACTTTCCTGATCGTTCTTTTCCTCGTCATCTACCTGCGCGGCATGTTTTTCAAGCCCATCGCGCGCCTCTTAGCCGAGCGCTACGAAGCGACCGAAGGCGCGCGCAAAGCCGCTGAAGACAGCATGCGAAACGCCGAGCGCCAAATTGCCGAATACGAAGAGAAACTCCGCGCCGCTCGCGGCGAAATTTACGCCGAACAGGCGCAGGCGCTGAAGGCCGTCGAGGCCGAAAACGCGGCCCAACTCGAACGCACGCGCCGCGAAGCGGAAACGCAGATCGCCAGGGCTCACGCGCAGCTGCTTGAAGAATCCGAACAAGCCCGGCGGTCGCTTGAATCCCGCAGCAGCGAACTGGCCGATCAGATCGTCGCCCGCATCCTCGAAGGTCGTGCGGCTTGAAACGCGTTTCGATGGCCCTGATCGCCGCGGGGCTTTTTGCCTACCCGATCGTCGCGGCACAAACCGGCGGTCCGGACAACTCAGCCGAACAGAAGCGTCTGACCGAGGCCGAGAAAGACGAGTTCATCGGATGGCGCTGGGCCAATTTCGCCGTTCTCGCCGCCGTTCTCGGCTTCTTCGCGTACAAGTACGGCAACCCCTATTTCTCCGGCGAAACCGCACAAATCCGCAAAGGACTAGAGGAA
Source organism: Nevskia soli (assembly GCF_903970205.1). GTDB lineage: Bacteria > Acidobacteriota > Terriglobia > Bryobacterales > Bryobacteraceae > Bog-113. The sequence continues at coordinate 5,526 of NZ_CAJCHS010000254.1, forward strand.
GCGCGCGCCCGCCGCGCCGATGCCGAGCGGCGCGCCGCTGAAGTCCAGAAGCGTCTGGCGAATCTGGGCGCCGAAGTCGAATCGTTTCGCAAAATCGCGGCCGACGAACGCGCCCGCGCGCTGCAAGACCTCGCCAAGCGCCTCGAAACGGAGACCGCTTACCTGCGCTCCAGCACCGAAGCGCAAATCGAAAGCTTTGGACGCAACACGACGCTCGATCTTCGCCGCCACGCCGCGCGGCTTGCCTTACAGCTTGCCGAAGAGCGGATTCGCGCGCGCATGAACACCGACATCGAGCACCGGCTCACCACCCAATTCGTCGAAGGGCTGAAGGCCTGATCGCGCCATGACCAACACCGGCATCGCTTCGCGCTACGCGGAGGCCCTCGTTGAAGCCCTGATTGCAAATCAATCGGCAAACCCGTCCGATGACCCGCTCGTGATCCTCAGCGGCCTCAACGACTTTGTGGCCGCCCTTTCTGAATCGCGCGATCTCGACCTCGTCCTCGTTTCCCCCTCCGTTTCCGCCGAACGCAAGCGAGCGGTGATCGCCGCTCTTTCCGATCGCCTGGGTATTCACCGGCTGGTGCGCAATTTCCTCTTCGTCCTCAGCGATCACCGCCGCCTGATGCTGGTGCGCGAAGCGAATCAGGTAGCGGGTGTGGTCCTCGACGAGAAACTGGGATTCCAGCGCGCGGTTCTCACCATCGCCTCGCCCCTTTCGGAAGACGAAAAGAACCAGATTGCAGGCAAGCTGGGCGAGATCACCGGAAAGCGCATTCGCCTCAATCTGGAACTGGACCTTTCACTTGTCGGCGGGGTGGTTGCGCGGGTCGGTTCTACGGTCTACGACGGCTCGGTGCGCGGCCAGCTGGAAGTCATCGGCTCGCGACTCGCCGCAGGATAGGAATACAATCAACGTTTTCGCGGCTCGAGCGCCATACGTGCGCCGCCGCTGGAGTAAACAGAACAAATGGCTCATATCGGAGCAGACGAAATCACCAAGCTCCTCAAGCAGGAGATCGAAAATTACGGCAATGCGGTTGAGGTTTCGGAAACGGGGACGCTGATTTCCCTGGGCGACGGCATCGCGCGCATCCACGGCCTGGAGAAGGTCATGGCCGGCGAGATGGTCGAGTTTCCGCACGGTGTCACCGGCATCGCCATGAACCTGGAAGAAGACCAGGTCGGCGCCGTGCTCCTCGGCGAATACAACGAGATCCGCGAAGGCGATCAGGTTAAGCGTACCGGCAAGATCATGGCCGTCCCGGTCGGCGATGAACTCATTGGACGCGTGGTGGATGCGCTCGGGCGCCCGATCGACGGCAAAGGCGCGATTAACACCAGCCGCACCAGCCCGGTCGAACGCATCGCTCCCGGCGTGGTGGATCGCCAACCGGTCAAGCAGCCCATGCAGACCGGAATCAAAGCCATCGACGCCATGATTCCGATCGGCCGCGGCCAGCGCGAACTCATCATCGGCGACCGCCAGACCGGCAAGACCGCCATCGCCATCGACACGATCATCAATCAGAAGGGCGGCGATGTCATCTGCATCTACGTCGCGATCGGCCAGAAGCGCTCCACGGTTGCCCAGGTCGTAAAGACGCTCGAAGAAGCCGGCGCGATGGAGTACACCATCGTCGTCTCGGCCAGCGCATCCGATCCCACCCCGATGCAGTACCTCGCGCCCTACTCGGGCTGCGCCATGGGCGAGTTCTTCCGCGACAACGGCCGCCACGCGCTGATCGTTTTCGACGACCTCTCGAAACACGCCGCCGCCTATCGCGAAATCTCGCTGCTGCTCCGCCGTCCGCCGGGCCGCGAAGCGTATCCGGGCGATGTCTTCTTCCTCCACAGCCGTCTGTTGGAACGTGCGTGCAAGCTCAACGACGGACTGGGCGGCGGATCGCTCACCGCGCTGCCGTTCATCGAAACGCAGGCCGGCGACGTATCTGCGTATATCCCGACGAACGTCATCTCGATCACGGACGGGCAGATTTATCTGGAAGCCGATCTGTTCAACTCCAACGTGCGTCCCGCCATCAACGTAGGTCTTTCTGTCAGCCGAGTCGGAGGCAGCGCGCAAATCAAAGCCATGCGCTCGGTCGCCGGAACGCTGCGCCTCGATCTCGCGCAGTATCGCTCGCTCGCCGCATTCGCGCAGTTCGGATCCGATCTCGACAAGAACTCGCAGGCGCAGCTCAACCGCGGGGAACGCATGGTCGAGTTGCTCAAGCAGAAGCAGTTCTCGCCGTTGCCCGTCGAGAAGCAGATCGCCATCATCTTCGCCGGAGCCAACGGGTTCCTTGACGACCTCCCGGTGAATCAGATCCGTGAGTTCGAAGCCGAGCTCTACCGTTTCCTCGATGGATCGAAACCCGGTGTTCTCCAGATGATCCGCGAAAAGAAAGTCCTGGACGATACCGTCAAGGGTGATCTCAGCGCCGCGATCAAAGAGTTCAAAGAGCGCTTTGTAGCCGACCGCAAGGCCGCCCCCGCGCATGCCTAGTCTCATCGACATACGGCGCCGGATCCGTTCCGTCAAGAACACGCAGCAGATCACGCGCGCGCTCAAGCTGGTCTCCGCGGCCAAGCTGCGCCGCGCGCAGGACCGCGTGATTGCGGCGCGTCCCTATGCGCAGTCCATTCGCGAACTGCTCAGCAACCTGGCCGCCGCCGCGGCGAGCGACCCGGACCTCAGCGCATCCACGCTTCTCGCCCAGCGCGAAGCGAAGCGGATCGAGCTGATTCTGATGACGAGCGACACCGGCAAAGCGGGCGCGTTCAACGCCAACCTCACCCGTACCGCCGATCGCTTCATCCGGGAACATGAAGGCGTCGCGTTCGACATCGTCACCGTGGGCCGCAAGGGTCGCGATTACTTCCGCCGCCGCAATGCCTCTGTTCCTCGCGATTACATCGGCGTGCTCGCCAAGCCCGCGTACGCCACCGCGGCCGAAATTGGTCGGGAAAGCGTGCGCCGCTTCCGCGACGGAGAGGTTGACGCGGTTTACCTCATCAATAGCGAGTTCAAAAATGTGATGAGCCAGAAGCCGAGCGAGACGCGCCTGCTGCCCGTCGCCCTCCCCGAACCGAAACAAGGCGAGGAGCCGAAGATCATCGACTACATATTCGAGCAGCCCCCGCTCGAGATGCTCCAGCGCCTGCTGCCGCGCTACGTCGAAGTAGCTGTTTTTCAAGGCATGCTGGAAACATCCGCTTCGGAACACGCGGCCCGCATGACTGCCATGGACGCTGCCTCGCGCAACGCCGGCGATGTCATCGATAAACTGACTCTCACCATGAACCGCGCGCGTCAGGCCGCGATCACCAAGGAAATCATCGAAGTCGTCAGCGGCGCGGCCGCTCTCGATTAGGAGTACAAGACATGGCAACAGCAACGCACGACATAGTTGATCAGGAAATCACCAAAGAAACCATCGGCAAAGTGATCCAGGTGGCCGGACCGGCCGTCGATTGCCAGTTCGAGGAAGGCGAGATTCCCGAACTTCACTACGCCATCCGCATCACCAGCGAAGGCTTCGACGTCCCGGAGCCCATCGACATCATCTGCGAAACCCAGCAGCACCTGGGCGAAGGCCGCGTGCGCACCATCGCGCTCCAAAGCACGGAAGGTCTGGTGCGCGGGATGAAGTCCGTTAACCTCGGTCATGGCGTCATGGTCCCCGTGGGACGCGAAACGCTGGGCCGGGTGCTCAATGTGATCGGCCAGCCGGTGGATAACCTCGGCCCCGTGAACGCGACCAAGTTCTATCCGATCCACCGCCCCGCGCCCTCGTTCGAGGATCAATCGACCAAGCTCGAGATGTTCGAGACCGGCATCAAAGTCATCGATCTTCTCGAACCCTATCTGCGGGGCGGCAAGATCGGACTGTTCGGCGGCGCGGGCGTCGGCAAGACCGTCCTGATTCAGGAGCTGATCAACAACGTCGCATTGAAACATGGCGGCGTGTCCGTGTTCGCCGGCGTCGGTGAGCGCACCCGCGAAGGCAACGATCTCTGGCTCGAAATGCAGGAATCCGGCACCATCGTTCCCGGCGATTCCGCCAAGAGTAAAGTCGCGCTGGTCTATGGCCAGATGACCGAGCCGCCCGGCGCCCGCCTGCGTGTCGGTCTCACGGGACTGACCCTCGCGGAGTACTTCCGCGATGAAGAAGGGCAGGACGTGCTGCTGTTCATCGATAACATTTTCCGCTTCACGCAGGCCGGCTCGGAAGTATCCGCGCTGTTGGGCCGTATGCCCAGCGCGGTCGGATACCAACCCAATCTCGCCAGCGAAATGGGCGAGCTGCAGGAGCGCATCACTTCGACCAAGCGCGGTTCCATCACGTCCGTACAGGCCATCTACGTGCCCGCGGACGACTACACCGACCCCGCTCCGGCCACGGCCTTCGCCCATCTCGACGCCACCACCAACCTCTCGCGTCAGATCTCGGAGATGGGCATTTACCCGGCGGTCGACCCGCTTGCATCCACTTCCCGTATTCTCGACGCGCGCATCCTCGGCGACGAACACTACGACACCGCGCAGGCCGTTAAAGGCATTCTGCAGCGATATAAAGACCTGCAAGACATTATCGCTATCCTTGGCATCGACGAACTTTCTGAAAACGATCGCCAGACTGTGGACCGCGCGCGTAAGATTCAGAAGTTCCTCTCGCAGCCCTTCCATGTGGCCGAGCAGTTCACCGGCACGCCGGGCAAGTACGTGAAGCTCGCCGACACGGTCCGCTCATTCAAGGAGATCGTCGATGGCAAACATGACGACCTTCCGGAACAGGCGTTCTACATGCAAGGCACCATTGAAGAAGTGGTCGCTAAGGCCGAGCAGATGAAGCAAGGCAAGTAAGATGGCCGACTTCGCACTAACCGTCGCCACGCCGGAACGCCAGTTGATCGACGAGCGCGTGTCGGAAGCTACCATCCCGGCGCGGAACGGCTACATCGGCGTGCTGCCCGGCCACGCGCCGCTACTTTCCGAACTAGGCGCCGGCATCTTAAGCTGGAGCGGCGGCATCGGACAGTCGCAGACCCTGGCGATCATGGGCGGCTTCGTCGAAGTACTCGGCGACCGTGTCCGCATCCTGGCCGATGAGGCCAAGCGCCGGGAAGATATCAACACCATCGAAGCCCAGGAACGTCTGCGCGCCGCTCAGGAAGCGCTAACCAAGCCGCCCTCAGATAGCCCAACTCCCGAGCAGTACGAAGAGTTAGTGGAAAACGTCAAGCGCGCGCAGGCCGAAGTCGACTTAGGCGCTAAGTAATAGGTCGCGCCCAGGCAGCCAGGCGAAACGCCGCATATTAGGGTCATTTCCGATGGAGCCGTACAGCCCCACTCCGAGCCCGACCGAAAGGGAGGGTCCTCCGCCGTCAGCCGCGTAGATCCTTCAGAGATGTTAAGAGTCATTTGCAGGAGAGCCCCGACTGTAAGAGAGCGGGTTTCACCGCGGGGTGCCGGTGGTGTTATACTCCGTTGCCATGTTAAGGACCCTCCTGATGGTTCTGAGCACAGCCGCCATCGCTTGGGCCGCGAACGATGCGCCTCGCGTGCTCGGCATTGTCGGCCGCTGGGAAATCGACGCAAGCGGAAAGGCGATACACTTCCTCGATGCCCTAGATTACAGTGACAAAGTCAGGTGTACGAGCCGCGGTTCTTTGAACATCCTGCTTCCCGAGATGCAGGAGCCGGTGACCCTGAGGTGCGAGGGCGCCGGTCCGGCAACCAGCCTTCTCGAACTCCGCGATAAGAATATCCCTTCGGTCGGCAAGAGTTTCAGCGCGAACTTCAGCCGGTTCTTCTCTTTAATCAGCATCGAGTTCAGTCGCGAACCGACCATGTACATCGCGGCGGTAAGTCGCGGAGTCGGCGAAGCTGAACTTAGCGATTGCGTTCTCGAATTGAAAGCGGGACGAGTCGACCTCGGGCCGGCGTTCGGGGATTCGCCCGAGGGTGCTTATCCGATCGCGTTCACTGGAGTCGCCGCAACGAACATCGCTAGTGACTCCGTGCCGGTCAAGTGGCAGCCCGGCGCCCCGGCGCTCGCGCCGGTTCCGTCTGCATTCAGCAAACGAGGCTTGGTCAAAATAGCGATTCTGGATCCCGAAGGCGGCTATCGCAGTTCTGCCTGGGCGCTGCTCTCCCCACCGGCGACTTATGCAAAAGATGCGGCGCAGTTTCAAGAGGGATTGAACATAGTCAAGAATTGGCCCGGCGGCGAAGGCGGGCCGTCTTCCCGTTCCGCTCTACGCGCGTACTTGCGGGCCATCGCCGACGGACTGCCGCGATGAGGGACTCGCCGCGCACAAAGGGCGTGCCATTCCACCACGAGTGGCTGCACCACCTTCTCGCGCTGGTCATCATCACCATCGTGATTCTTCTGCTCGAGCAGACCTCGATGTTGGAAGGAGTGGAGTCTCTCGGATTCGATCGAATGGTCCGATCTTACCCAGCCAAAGTATCCCAAGATATCTACTTAGTCGTAATCACGGACGACGACTACCGCATTCCCTTCGGAAACACGTCTCCGCTGGATCCTAAAGAACTCGCGCTGCTGTTGCAGCGCATTCACGATCTACGTCCGAAAGTCCTCGGGGTTGACTTGGATACCGAAGATCCCAAGGTCCAGGATGACGCCGAAATGAAAAAGCTGCGCCAGTCTCGCGATATCATCTGGGCCGTGGTTCCGGAAGTCGACGCCAGCGAGTCCGAGCGCGGGGTAAACCAGTCCTTCGTTTTGGCGCCCACGGCCAACTTCTTTCGCTTGGGTTGCAAAGCTCTGCCGAACTTCCCTCGGGATGTCGACGGGGTCGTCCGCAGATTCCGGGACGGTTACCGGGTCACGCTTGATGGCAAACCCCAGGAGCTTGCCTCTATGGGTTGCGCGCTAGCCAAAGGAGATGGCTCCGCCAGTGAGTGTACAGAAAACCCGAAAGTCAGGCGGTTCAGCTTAGTGGGGAGCAACGAGACCTTCAAGACCGTTGACGCAGGTGAGTTCCTCGCCGACGACTTCGATAGTAGACAAAAAGCGAGAGAAGCATCGGGAGACCGGACCAACCCGTTTGACGGCAAGATCGTAATCGTGGGCGGCAACTATCGAGCTGCCCGCGATTCGTACGTTACACCTGCGGGTGAGTTGCCGGGCCTTGAGCTGATCGCGAACGCCGCCCAGTCTTACTTACCCGGCGGGAAGTCCATACTCGAAGCCCCGTGGTGGGCATCCGGTCTTTTCGACCTTCTGATTGGAACCGGAGTTATCCTCCTTTACTGGGCCTTCCGGCTGAAGAGCGCGTTCTGGTTGAACCTCCTGGCCGCGCCCGTGGCGGCGATGGCCATCAGCTTTTTCGCATTCCTGTTGGTCCATTACTGGCTGGCATTCGCCCCGGTACTGTTTGGGATGATGCTGCACCACTTATACGATCACATCGAGCAGTTAGACGAACTGGAAAAACCCGGCGAGGAAGAAAAAAGTCCGAACATCACTATCGTAAACATCAACTACCGGATTCGACGCCTATTACAATATCCGCGCCGCGATCGCTCATCGCGATAACCGGCGTCTGCCGGGCCTGTTTCTCGGCCATGACCTGAGCCGGCACCTGGGTCTTTAAGTAGTCGAAGAGCTCCCGCACGGGCTGCATTCCTTTACTCTGCGACAAGGCACGCAGGAGGTTATAAGTAAAGTAGCCGTGCCCTAGCTGTTCGCTCTCCTGCGATGCCTGGTTCGCCGTGCTGGATGAGATAACCACGCGCCCGAATCCCTCGCGGATCTGATCGAGCGCGCCGGTTGAAACCGAAGCGTCTTTCAATCCGTCCGCCGCCGCGCCGCTGTGGCAGGTGTCGAGAAACACCACCGCGCGAAGAGCGCGGACGCGGCTGCGAATGACGTTGGAGACTTCGACCATCGGCAGCGCCGTCGCGTAGAGATCGTCCCTGGTGCTCGTGTTTGTGTCGTAAGCCAGTATGTAGTTGACGTTCGCCGTGTCCGCTTCGCGCGCGGAGCCATGACTACTAACGAAGATAACCACCAGGTCGTCAGGTTTCGCCGATTCGGCAAGCCAGTTCAGACTCTTTCTAAGATCGACTAAGGTTGCTTGCTTATCTTTCAGCTCACGCACATGATCCCGGGGGAACTTACCGATCGCGGGATTGCGCAATAACTCGGCGAAGCTATCCGCATCGGACGTTGCTACCGAGAGAGGCTGGATTCCTTTGCTTTCGAAGTCATCGATTCCGACGACGAGGGCCCATTTTTGGCGAACCTTGGATGTCAACGCTACTTGAGCGCCTTCAACCGGAGTGGCCAGCGTGAACGGGTCGAGTTTCTGCTGCATCGCATCCGACCCCGCGAGTTCGGCCTGATGCAGCGAGCGCGCCGCGATGCGGTCCAGATGCAGCCGGTTCTCGAACAGGGATCGATAATACCAGGCATCCCCTAACTCGGTGCATTCCTGGACGGCAAGCTTCAGCAGTTCGAGAGAATCTCCCAGTTCCTTGTCGGTGTTATGAGCGCGAACGCGCTCCAGCGCGCGGTTCATTAGATCGTGAGCCGCGCCGCAACTTTCCCCCCGGCAGGGACTGGCAGCTGCCAACGCCGCCGTGACGATCAGGAGTCGGGGATATTTCAAGCGCATTTCAAGGGCTCGCCGAAACGGATGCTGGTCCGAGAAATACTAACACAATCGCCAAAGCACCTCCGAGCGCCATATCATGGTAGTGGTCGGAGAAATTGAGGTTACTTTGATGGACACATCAACGGCACTTATGGTCCTCTGTGCAACGTTCTTACCCGGCGCGTTTGGCCAGGGCGCGATCACGGGGTTGGGCTATCACTACCAGTCGACAACAGTCGCTCCAGGGCAATTGATCTCTGTGTTTGTGGCCGGTAGCCTAACGGGCGAGGTCAGCGTTAGTCAATCCGGTCGCCCGGTCCCCGTTCTGGGAATGAGTTCGTCCGCATCCTGCCTGAACCTAAACGCCTGCTCCCCGATGACGGCCATCACGATTCAAATCCCGTATGAGATCGAGCCGTATTGTGTCTTCACGAATCCGCAGTGCGAAGTAAGGGAGTTAGCCCAATTAACGCTGTCGGTAAACGGCATTGCGGAAACACCTATCAACTTGAATCCCGTGGCCGATCAGATTCACATCTTAACCGCTTGTGACACAGTGGTTCCCGGCGGGACCGAATCCCCAGCGCAGTATAGCGGGTTGCCTTGTGAGCCCTTGGTGGCCCACGCCGATGGTTCGCTGGTAACCGCGGCCAGTCCGGCGCAGACCGGAGAAGAGGTTGTCGCCTACGCGGTCGGGCTCGGAATAACCGTTCCAGCGGTGGGGACCGGAGAGGCCGCGACCACCGCTACTCCCACCTATGAGACCTTCCTGCTCGATTTCAATTTCAGAGCGAACGCACTGGCAACCGAACCGCTACAACCAACGACGCCCGGCCTGCCACCCGCGGGTTCGAACGTCCCCTTATACTCGGGGCTTGTGCCGGAAGAAGTCGGACTCTATCAGATCAACTTCACGGTACCTACTCCCCCCGCCTCGATTCAACCCTGCTCGGGCGCAGTGCAATCTAATTTAACCGTAAGCGTGGGCGGATTAGCCTCATTCGACGGCGCAGGAATCTGCGTCGCCGAGTAAACTCCCGCTAGGTCCGCTTCTCATCGTTTGTAGTGAACCTGTTGGCCAGTGGAAGACCCTCCCTTTCGGTCGGGCTCGGAGTGGGGCTTTACGGTAGCCTGCGGCCATGTCAAAAACAAGAGGAACTTAGCGGCGTGGGGCGCCGCGCAGCCCACTCCGAGCCCGACCGAAAGGGAGGGTCCTCCGCTGCCGCACCGCGTTGTTCCTTAGGAGCGGGTTTCACCACGGGCTTCCAAAGTCTTGCCTCGAAGAATAGGCCCCGGACGCTGATCGCATCCAGGGCCTTGCCGTTGTTAGTTAGCGCTTCACCTGGAACTCTAGGATTGTGGATTCGGTAACTCCTCCGCCGGTCCCCGTGATCGTGATGGCGTAAGTCCCGAGCGGAGCGGACTCTGAAACGGTCAGATTGAAATCGGTCGATCCCGAACCGGGCGCGCCGATGGACGCGGGTGTGAAGCTGGAAGTGACTCCAGAGGGCACGCCGGTCGCGGAGAACGAAATCGCCGAGTCGAATCCGCCGGATACTTTCGTGGTAACGACCGCATAGCCACTTTGTCCCCGATCCAGGTAGCCTGAAGTCGGTGAGACGGAGATCGTGAAGGTACCGGTTGAAGTCCCGGTTACGGTCAGCGATACCGTGGTCATTTGCGTGACTGAGCCGCCGGTTCCCGTTACCGTGATGGTGTAAGTGCCGGTCGCCGTCGACGAAGCCACGGTTAGAGTCATTGTCGAGGTGCCGGACCCAGGCGCCGCGATGGATGTCGGACTGAAGCTTACGGTAACACCGGACGGCTGGCCGGACGCGGATAAGCTGATTGCCGCGTCAAAGCCGCCTGAGACGGCAGTCGTGATCGTGGAAGAACCGCTGCTGCCCTGCTTCACCGAAACCGAAGTGGGTGAAGCGGATATGGTGAATGACGGACTGCCGCCTGTCCCCGTACCCGTTAGAGCGGTGATAAGCCCGGCCTGGGGGCTGCCCCACCCGGTTACCAGGTCATAACCGGTTACGGCTGAATAACTGCCGGACTTCCCGCTAGTAATGTCGTGGAAGTCAGAGCTATAGCTGGAGGTTATGTTCTCCGCATAGATCGTAGGGTTAATAAAGCCAATGGGTTTGTCACCATTTTCGGCAAGCTGCTGGTTGACCAGCGCGATGAAGCCGGCCCACATGGGCGCGGCGAAGCTCGTGCCGCCGTACTCGTTCGCTGTGCAAGTCGTCTGGTCCGCGCAAACGTAGAAGCTGAAATTCGCGTTGGCCGATACGTCGGGGCCGTTCCGGTAAGTAGTCGAACCCTTATTACTCGAGTTGATGACACCGGAGAGTTGTTGATACGCCGGGATGGCGATCTTATCCGGCGAAATACCGCCGCCGCTATCGACCCATGCGGTTTCCGACTTCCAGGGCCCCGCGGCGCTGGCTGTGGTCAGATCGGTACCGCCGACCGAAACCACATTGGCGTCATCGGCCGGCCATGCTTCGTTGCTTGAAGACCATGTCGAACTGTCGCCCGAGGCGGCAAAGAAGTTTTGTCCCTGGGAGGACATCTTCTCGAAGTAAGGATCCAGCGTACTCGGGTCGGCGGGCGTCCAACCCCACGAACAGCCGATGGTAGTGGGCAATGGGCTATGCGTAGTCATGGCGCTGATAATTGCCGTGTCGGTGGACCCGACATACACAACCAGACTCGCCAGACCGGGCGCCATGCCGATCGCCTGCGTCATATCGAGAGTCTGTTCGGTGTCGTCGCAGCCGGAACTTTCGGTGCAGCTGGTGCTGGTGCCATCGGTGGAGAGCAGCGTAACCGGCACGTTGTTGGTTTGGCCGACGTTCTTGAAGTAAGTGGTGAGGTCGGCGAGATCAGTGCCTTCATACTCGAATAACCCGAGGTTCTGGCCGGCTCCCGTTAGCGCCGTTCCCCCGTAATAAGCCGCACGCATGTCGCTGCCGAGGAAAGAAGCCGAAGGTCCGGAGCCGGTGGTCGCGTGAGATACCACGGCGTCCGGCGAGATATGATGAGCCGCCGCATAGTCACTCTTCCTCACGAACAAGGGATGCGGATTGGCATAACTGTCCAATCCCGAAATGTGCCAGAGGTTGAGGGGGAGACTCTCGGTCGGCTGGCGATCGGGAGCATAAAACGTCCGGTTGGTCACGGGGTCCTGATAAGTCCGCAGAGTCACATTGAACGCAGCCTCGACGGTCGAAACCGGCGCCTTGACTTGCACATCCATTCCGTCGCGCGTGCCGCCATAGACCGACAGGCCGCTCGCCCGGGCCCAGCCGACCACCGTGTCATAGTCCGCCTGAGTGGGACCGAACCTTTCCGTGAATTCCGGAACGGTCACGAATTGCCGGTAGATGCCGCTACCGGGTGTGTAGACCTGCGCGAGGAAGTTTTTCAGCCCCGCGGGATCGCTTAGAGCAAGAACGAGATCGAGGGTCATGATCTGGTTGGCTGGAAGCTGACCGACGGACTGCGCGGCGCCGCTGCTGACAACCGGCGGCACATGATTCGTCAAAACGGATTGTGCCTGAGCCACGCCAGTCGACGTCTGCGCTATGGCAAGAACCGCGAGGCCAAGAACCGCGAGGCGGGATACGCTTACTGTTTTCGTCAAAATGTCTCCTTTTTCTGTGGTACTTCTGCAAGACCGATGAGTGTGAACACCGGCTAGAATGATAATGCAAAAGCAGGAGCAAATGCGAGCGGTGACGAAGAAATTCCGGAATACTAACTAAAGGGGCATCCGCAAGGTAAGGATATTGCGCCGTGGTTGTATCACGGATATTCCTGAGGGAGCCGCATCCGGGCATCTAAGTCTTGAGTAGAAGGGTCGCGGCCTCGAAGTGGGGGCGTAGCGCTTGTCAGACGCGACGGCTTGCGGCGCCGGGCGCAAAAAAAAAATCACACGCCACCGCGCCTTGCACGATTCGAAACGAGCCAAAGCGAAAGCGAAGGGATGCTCTGGAGCGGGAATAAAAGCCCCGCGATTTCGGTTATTGATTATGCGCCGAATATCGGGCCATCGAAAATGTTTTTCATTTGCCGCGTCGCGCATCTGGAAAACGCCAGTATGATGGTTTTGATCCGGTCGACTCTGACTACACCGGCTGAATAGATTGATGTTAATCAGGGACTCAGACTTACTTCTGATATTTGAGGAATTGCATCGGCTCCGGCGCGAATGCGCGATCCTGAAGGAGATGCTAACCGAATTTAAAACACAGGTTAGCGCTGCCCCGTTATCTGCCGATTCCGAGCCGGACCATTCTAATCATCACGACCGCTCCGAACAAAGAATGCCCAACCTAAGGCTTGTAGGAAAAGCGCGGAGTCAGAAAGCGTGAGCGCCTCGCAGTTCTCGCGGTAAAATCAAATTCAGGACGGGCCCACATGTCTCGATGCACCCGATGCGGCGTAGTAGCGGACGGTCAGTACTGCTCCGCTTGCGGCACAAAACTCAGTTCGTTTTCGTCAACTCCTGTCGCGTATTCTGCTCCCCTTCCGGCGGCCCCTGGATACCCCACGCCTCACGCGACAGCCGCCAGAGGCTTCGCACAGATCTTCGGACTTGATCCGCGCATTGCGGCCCTCACCCTTGTGGTCGACTTCATGCTCTTCGGCGGCGAGATCGTGACCGCCGGATTGATCTGGCCGTTTTCAGCCGCCGCCGGTCTGGTGCTCGGCTTCATCGCCTATAAAGCACAAAGACGCTGGTATGGCGACGACCGTGAATCGGCTCTTATCAAAGGCTTGATCCTGGGCTTACTCACTGCGATCCCAGGCCCGATACCCGCTTTTCTTTATATCCCGTCCGGAATTGTTGGCTTGGTCCACAATTTCCGCCGGAAGTGAAGACGCGGGTGATTGTTGCAACGCCCTTGTAGCTCAAGGCATCTACGAATTTTGAACAAATTCCAGAGAGTGCAAGGGCTCTTCGCCGGCCTGCTTGCCGCCGGACTTACCTTTGCCGGAACTCCGAACCTGTCCGATCCCGAGGCATTGCGCGCCGCCGGCGGGCGGTATCTCGCCCAAGGGGATCTGAAGCGCGCCATTGACGTGCTGGAACGCGCCGCCAGCCTTGACCCCGCCAGCTCGCGCACTTACCTGCTTCTGGGCCGCGCCTACGGACATCGCGCCGAAACGGCGTTTGCCGTGGCTGCTCCCGCGTTGGCCGTCAAGGCTCGCCTGAATCTCGAAAAGGCGGTTGCGCTCGACCCGAGGAACTGGGACGCGACCGATGACCTGTTCGAGTTCTACCTCGAAGCGCCCGCGCTTCTCGGCGGAGGGAATGCGAAAGCACTCGTTCTCGCCGATCGCATCGCAACCCACGACGCCGCTGAAGCCGCCCGCGACCGCGCCCGCGTGTCCGAAGCCGAAAAGCAATTCGATCAGGCCGAACGCGGGTTCCGCCACGCAGCCGAACTGGCGCCGCAACAGCCTTCGCGCCTGGTCGACCTGGCGCGATATCTGGCGCGCCGCGGCCGCTACAGCGAGAGCGACCAGATCTTCGCCGGAGTACTCGCGGCCAGTCCGGATACTCCTCGTTTCCTCTACGCCCGGGCGTCCATGCTGATTGAAACCAATCGCAACAACCGGGAGGCTCGCCGGCTGCTTCAGAAGTACTTGTCGATGAATCTTACCGAAGACGATCCTTCCCGCGAAGTAGCCGAGCGGTTGCTCCGCAAAGTATCCGCGGACTAAGCCCGACGGTGTGGCTGAAGTAGCATGTTCTGGGGTGAATCAGGGTGATCCGGGGTGAATCAGGGTGATCTGGGGTGAAGCGCTCGGGTTCAGCGTCCAGGCCTTGCGCGCGAATCCGGTCCGGTCTTTCCTTACCGGCCTGGGAATGGTGATCGGCACGGCGTCCGTCATTCTGGTCGTCACCATTTCACTTACCAGTCAGGAATACATTCTCAATCAGATCGAAGCGGTGGGTTCCAACATGGTGTTCGCGTCCTTCGATCTCGGCAATCGTCAGACCGATGCGGAGGTGAACTCCGATTTCATCAAGCTCTCCGATGTGCAGGCGGTTCGCGACCAACTCGCGGATCGCATCGTCGCGGCCAGCGGGGTCGAGACGAACTACGACCAGATTGTTGTCGACGGGAACACCCAGCGCCTGCTGATCATCGGTTCCGACGAGTATTACCGGCCGGTGCGCAACTTGGTCGTGCTCGCCGGTCGATTCCTGGATCACGAAGACATCGCGACTCGCGCCCGCGCGGCGGTGCTCACGCAGAAGTTAGCCGCGCGTCTTTATGGAGCTCAGGAAGCTGCCGTCGGCCAGACCATCCGCATTTATGGGCTGCAATTCAAAATCATCGGTACCTTCAAAGAGAAGGTAGACAGTATCGGGCAATCGGAATTGAACGACGAGACAGTGGTCATTCCGATCTCGGTGCAAAGCTACTTTGCTCCGGTTGAGCGCATCGATCCGCTGTATGTCCAGGCCCGCTCGGCAGACGGCGTGATTCCGCTGACTAAGTCGCTGGAGGACCTGCTGGAGAGCCGCCATCGCCCCGGCACGAAGTACAAGGTGGAGAACTTAGTCGGCATTCTCGACGCCGCGAAGAGTATCGGCATCGCTTTGCAGATCGTGCTGCTCCTCGTATCGGCGATCGCGCTCGTCATCTCCGGCATCGGCATCATGAACATTATGCTGGTTACGGTCACCGAACGGACGCGCGAGATCGGTTTGCGGATGGCTGTAGGAGCGTCGCGAAAAGAGATCCTCGAACAGTTTCTGACCGAAGCGCTGCTGATCAGCGTCGGTGGCGGCGGCCTCGGGATATTGGCCGGGATATCCGTTCCGGCTGCCGTGGATCTGCTGACGAACAACATCCACATCCCGATTTCGGGTTGGTCGATTGCGATCGCGTTCGCTGTATCCTGCGCCGTTGGGCTGCTCTTCGGGATGCTGCCGGCGGATCGTGCCTCCCGGCTGAACCCTACCGAAGCGCTGCGCTTCGAGTAGCGTGCTGATTTACACTTGCGTTGGACATGCTCAAACGACTTTTGTTTCTAACCGCAGTCGCATCCGCACTTT
>NZ_CAJCHS010000255.1 GCF_903970205.1 Nevskia soli
CATGCGATCCCTTGGGCACAACCACACCTCGAATGACTGTATCCACACGCCATAACTCGGCTTCATGTCCATCGACTGTCGCGCGCCATCCGGGGTACCAGCTATCCGAAATAACGACTAATCCCCGGCACTGCATATCGACTTTCACATAGCTGTATTCCGCGCTCTCGATTATCTTCAAGACGCGGTCCGGCGCCGGACAGTTTTCCAGGGCGGGCGCTCGGTTCACCATCACCGCAACGGCGCGCAGATCGAGACTGGTGTCGTCGCGCGCGGCTCTCGCGGCGTCCTCTTCATCGCTTACGATCCGCGTCTGGTGAACCGTCCATGCGCGTGGAAACGGGTCTGGATTTCGAAACAGCTTCAGCCCGCTCCGGCTGGTAAAAACGTCGACCTCTCCTGGCCGAAGCGGCTGTTTACTAATCGCGTACCCGACTCCGTACAGGCGCGCCAGACGATCCTCCCACCAATGCATTCTGACCATCTGTTCGAGAACGCCGGTGGTGAACGCGCGCACGGAATCGATCCGGTTCCACTGCCCGAAATCAAAGTGGACATCCTTGTCGTTGATCTCGACGCGCTTCGGGTTCGGCTGTGTATCGAGGTACCGGGCAATGTCGCGAGTGTCCTCGATGGGTTGCAGATATTTGACTGCGGCTTCGGAGCTCATACTCTGCAAGTAATAAACGGACTCGTTGCCCTGTTCCACAATTAACAGAAGGAGAACAAACAAAATCACCGATCGGCGTGAAATTTGACCGCGCCGCCACGCCGCGTAGGCTCCAGCGAGCAGCAGCCCGACCAGCGCAATCATTCCAATCCGCGGATCGCCGTCAAAGATCGTGCTCGTTACTGTAGGTTTCAGATAGGCGACCAGACCGAATAACCCAAAGGTGACCAGCCCGAACCAGAGCAGCGCGCGAGTAACTCCCGACTTACGGCTTGATTCCGGGTCCCGGAGTAAGGTGTCAAACCCGAATGCGGCCAGTACGGCAATTGAAAATTGGCACATGGTCATCGCGATCATCGGTTCCCGCGCTTTCTCCACCATGGGAACGAATCTGTAAAGCCAGCCATAGAGGACGTTATTCTTGGGCATCGCGTAGAGCAGCGCGGCCACGGCAACTAATAGGAACAAGCGAACTTCGACGCGGCGGAATGCGCCCCAGATAGCAAGGGCGGCCAGGCTCAAAGCGAGAACACCGACAAAGGGATCGCCCCCATTGGGCAAACCCGGCCACACGAAATGCAAGAGATCGGACGGCGAGAGTCCGTACTTCTCGTGCTCGGGGAATGGAATTTGATCTGCCCAACCCAGCGGGCCGGAGTCGGTCCACCGGATGGCGCGTCTTCCATATTCGAAGGATGGCAGCAACTGTACGGCACTTATCAGGGCCATGAACAGGAGCATCGTTGCGAAGCGAATTGCCGCCTGCTTGCGATAACCCGCCCGGAAAAACATGGACGATGCTACGGCGAACGCGGTTAGAGTCAACACCAGCGCCGGCACGTGATGGCCTCCCGTCCATGAGATGCCGAGGAAAACGCCGGCCCATGCGGCATTCTTGAGTGGCGCGCGGCCGCGCATCGCGCGCAGGAGGAATAGGAATACTAAGGGCGCAAGCATGGTGGCCTCGAAGAATTGCGGCCAGTGAATCGTTCCCATGAAACCCGAGGTGGCATAGAACACGCCGGCGATGACACCTGCGCCGCGCGAAACTCCTAAGTCACGAACAAGAAGATACGCGAAGATCGCCGCAAAGCAATGTAGCGCGACAAACCACAAACCAATGAAGTAGATCTGTATGCGCCCGTCTTTCAACGGCGCGATCGCGAGGAGTAAATTGAACGGATTCGCTATGCCGGGCTCCATTTGACCGATCAGGGGCATGCCGAGGAATGAGAATGGGTCCCACAGCGCAATTGACCCGTGACGCACCGCATATACCTGCGCTTGTAGCCTGGGCAACACCTCGCTCGCGCCGTCGGGATGAGCAAGAAACGTGTACTGATCGGTCAGTACAAGCTTCGAGAAAACAGAAACGACGCCGAAGATGATAACCAAGTAAGGTACGAGTGGGTTAAGTTTACGCAAGCGGCAGGGTTGTCACCAACACGGAATTATACAGCCGGGCTCCGTTAGGGCCGTTCAACAAAGACTTCGTGATTGGACGTCAATTCGTGATCCGGCAAATCATCGTGGGATCGATCCAAGATCAACCGCTCAGACGGATTCAATTCCGGAGGTTCGTACACGGCCCAAAAATCATAGGTGCCGGAACCCTGGTCGTGGAAGAGTTCGTGGATCGCGCCGGACAGCTTAATAGACTCTCCCGGCTGCAACGTCTTCCACGCTTCGATGCGTGCCGGCCCCCGCGGCGCATCGTAAACGCCGCCCCCGCAACCACGCCCGAATCCAGGCAAATTCGAGTGTTGGTCTAACGGCTGGAACTTCATTTGCAATTGAACGCTGCCATTATAAGAGTTCGTGCAGGACAGCGCAGGCGTGGGTAGTTTCACAGGAGCGCTATTTGTATTGATAAGTAGAACGGTGAATCTCTGCGGGAACAGCTTATCCGTCCCCTGCACTGACAACCGCAG
Source organism: Nevskia soli (assembly GCF_903970205.1). Classification (GTDB taxonomy): domain Bacteria; phylum Acidobacteriota; class Terriglobia; order Bryobacterales; family Bryobacteraceae; genus Bog-113. Next base: position 2,602 of record NZ_CAJCHS010000255.1, read on the forward strand.
TTCCAACTTCGCCACGGGGTGTTGAGCGACGAGATGCAGATGGAGAGCGGCCGCTATAATAACGACCGGCCAACGCCTAAATACCTTTAGTCCACCGATAAACCACGTTCGCCGTTTTAACAGGTACGATCCGGGCAGTATTTGTGTCGATGTAAATACGGCATTCCGAGCGGCGACGGCCACGGAGCGGTGCACTTGGGGAACATGCCGCTCTCGCGCAGTAAAAGGCATTCGAAGGTTCTTTTCCGGAGCACCAGCTCCATTACTGTCGCGGCTCAGAATGGGGATTTCGGGGCTGTCAGTCAATCGCCGAGCTTCTCTACTTCCACCAAGCAGCTATAAAACGTCGGACCGCCGCCGATATCGGTCAAGCGCTGGCTCGTCAGCGCGTTGATATTGCGCCCGTCC
>NZ_CAJCHS010000256.1 GCF_903970205.1 Nevskia soli
GCACGATTCTGGGCAACAAGTAGCGAGTGCTCCAGCGCAACGTCCATGCTGAGAACGCTAGCCAGCATCCATGACAACTGGAACGGGTCCACTTGACCGGTGATCGCGCGCGCAAACTCGGTCGGTAATTCCACCCCGGCGTGTTTCAAAACTTTCATCGCCAGTTCGACGACCTCGCGGTGGAGCGCTTCCATTTCCGGGTTGGTGTCTTCCGACGCGTCAGGGGCTGGAATCGGAGCGAAGCCGGCGCTCAGGAACTCAGCGCCGCTAAACTCACCCCCGCTGAACTCGCCAAGCGACACGCGTTCGACGCCAAGCACGAGGATCTCGAATTTGTCGTCGTCGCGCCGGGCTCGCTTGATGACGGCTTTGGTCGCCGTCGGGAACAGGTCGTCCGGCGTCGGAACTTCGACCGCGGAATCGCGCTGGCAGACCACCAGAATCTCTTTCGCCTCGGTCGCCAGCGCGGCCTGAATGGCCGCCACCGATCGGGGCCGCCCTACCGAGAGCGGCATCAACAGATTGGGGAAGAGCACCGTATTCTTAATCGGGACGACAGGAAGAACCTGCTCCAGTGACATCTATAATTCCTCTTATCACAAGAGATGAGTGTCGGGCACTAAAGGTTTCAACGTTGCCGGAACGTAATACAAACGTGTGAGCTAAACGCTCGCCGGTTCGGGATGCTTCCACGGCGCGCGATACGGACGCGCGAGTAGCTGGTTCGCCGGGTCGTCGCCCACGATTCGGCCGTTCTCCGCATCCCATTCGAGCGAGCGTCCCAGCGCCATCGACATATTGGCGAGGATACAGCTGGCGGTCGAGATGTAACCCTGTTCGATGTCGGCCACCGGACGCGAGCGCTTATCGATCGCCGCCAGGAAGTCCATCATATGATGCCGGATGGCGGGCGCAACGTGCTTCTCCAGTTCCGCTTCGGTCTTGTCTTCGGGATATTGTTCAAACTCGTAAGTCACGTCTTTGTGGATCGGCTTACCGCCGTTGGCCGGGGTGAAGTCGTAAGAATAGACGCTGGCTTTCAGAGTCCCTTTGTCGCCATAGAACGTGGCGCCCCAATCGTACTTCGGATCGGGCGACTGACCCCAGGTGCGATGCTCCCAGACGACTTTGACGTTGCCGAAATCGAAAGTAGCGCTTTGGGTGTCGGAGATGTTTGACTTACTGGACTTATCGACTAAGATCCCGCCGGAGGAAGAGACGCTCTTGGGCCAGCCGAGGTCCATCATCCATCGAGTCATGTCAAGCATATGTACGCACATGTCGCCCACAATGCCGTTGCCGTACTCCATGTAGGCTCGCCAGCCGCGCGGAAGTTCACCCTGACTGTAAGGACGCATCGGCGCGGGTCCGGTCCAGAATTCGTAATCGAGCGTTTCGGGAGGCGCCGTATCGGGCGGGTAACCGGTCAAGCGCATGTGGTAGTAACAGTAGATTTCGACCAAGCCGATGGTGCCGAGTTTTCCTTCGCGAATGATCTGGTCGCGAGCCTCCACTAAGTGCGGGGTGCTGCGGCGCTGCGTGCCGATCTGGACAACGCGGTTGTACTTCCGGGCGGCCGCCAGCATAGCCTGACCTTCGCGAATGTCGACGCTAATGGGCTTCTGACAGTACACGTCGACGCCGGACTTTACGGCTTCAATCATCGGCAAGGCGTGCCAGTGATCGGGCGTGGCAATTAAGACGAGATCGAGATCGCGTTCCTTCAACATCTCGCGGTAATCGTGAAACAGGCGCGGACGTTTGCCGGAGCGCTGCCGGGTGGCTGCCATATCGGCCGCGTTGGCCAGCATGCGGCGGTCGACGTCGCAGAGGGACACGATCTCAACCGGCGATACTTGAACGAGCCGGAAGAGATCGCTCTTGCCGTACCAGCCGGTACCGATTAAGCCTACCCTCCGGATTTTGTCCTTATCGTAGTTCTGATCGGCGGTGGGCGGCGCGGCGAGCCCACTGGCGGCTGCGGCGAGCGCGGCTGCGCCGGATTGAAGAAAGAGGCGACGGTCCATGTTGCAACAGTATATGCGAGCAGTTGCTATCGTCGAGAAAGAATGGCTGAGGAATCACTCGCAGTAGAGCATCACCCTGAACGAAATGCGTTTGAAATTGATCTTGACGGACAGCGGGCCGTGCTTGAATACCATCGCCGCGCCGGTTCGATCGTGTTTACTCACACGGGCGTGCCGCCGGAGTTCGAGGGGCGCGGCATTGGGGGAAAGCTGGTCAAAGCCGGACTGGATTGGGCGCGCGCCGAGAAGGCCAGGGTGGTCCCGGCTTGCAGCTTTGTGCACGTCTATCTGAAGCGTCATCCGGAGTATGCGGATCTAATGGGTGGTTCGTAGACACTTGATTAACGTGCAGATATTCGGCGTGAAGGGCTCACAGGCGACTCGCGCGGCGGAGCGATTCTTCAAAGAGCGCCGCATACCGATCCACTTTGTCGATCTGCATCAGAAGCCCATGTCTGCTGGTGAGATTCGACGATTTATCGAACGCTTCGGGCTCGCCGGACTGGTTGACCGTGAAGGCAAGGTTTACGAGGATGCCGGGCTGAAGTATATCCGTACTTCCGACGCCGAACTCATCGCCAAGATCGAGAAAGAGCCGAAACTACTTCGATTGCCGTTGATTCGAGCCGGAAATAAGCTGAGTGCCGGTCACGATGAGGACGCGTGGAAAGCGATGCTTATCGTAGACAAAGCGAAGTAACCGCTCCGTCACCGTCGCGGCTCTGTTACCCTTGTCCTCGAACGAACAAACGTTACCGAGCCGCGACCGTGAGGGAGTCGGTTGTTACACAGGTTGCTAAGCCATCAACGCCGGAATCGCCTTGCCTTTACCGTTATTGGTCACATAGAAAGGCCGTTTCTCCACCTCATACGAGGTATCCGGCGCAATCCCCAGCAACGTGTAGATAGTCGCATGTAAGTCGTCAATAGTAACCGGGTCCCGCACGATCTTGCACGGCCGCTCGTCGGCCGTCAACCCGTAGACCTGCCCCTTTTTCACGCCGCCTCCGAACATCAGCACGGAGCCCGCTTCCGTGAAGTGGCGATGCATCCCATAGTGTTTTGGTTCCGTCATCACTTCCGGCTGTTTCACCTGTTCGGTAACCGTCTGGCCGGGCTTGCCTTCCACCATCATGTCGCGGCCAAACTCGCTGGCAAGAACAACCAGGGTTCGATCTAACAGACCACGCTGTTCGAGGTCGAGAATCAGTTGCGCGACCGGCGTATCGATACTCTGCTTCATGCCGACGGTGCGGCTATGACCGTTCTCGTGAGTATCCCAGTAGCGGAATGGAATGTACTCGGTTGTAACTTCGACGAAGCGCGCTCCCGACTCTACCAGTCTGCGCGCCAGCAGGCAACCTAACCCGAAGCGCCCGGTGTTGTAACGCGCCAGGCTCTTCTCCGGCTCAAGCGATAAGTCAAAAGCTTTGGATGCCGGCGAGTTCAATAGCCGGTGCGCATTCTCCATGGAGCGCGCCAGGCTCTCGCGTTGATAGTCGCTGCCACTCGCACCCAGCGGCGACGCATCCACTAACTTCTTATAAGCTTCATAGCGCGCCAGAAAACGCGAACGCCCCAGATACTCCGAAGGCTGCGTGCTCGCGGCGGCATCGCGTGGGTCCATGATGAGAAACGGCCCGTGTTCCCCACCCAGGAATCCCGCCGTGTGGAAGGCCTTAATGCCGTCGCTCTCGCCGCCAATTTCCAGATTCTGGCCGATATCGATGAACGCCGGGATGTCCGGGTTGCGCGGCCCCAGCGTGCGCGAAATCACCGCGCCCATATGCGGAGCGGCAACCGATTGCGGCGGCGGATAGCCGGTGTGCCAGTGATACTGATGGCGCGAGTGCAGGATAAATCCGAGATCGCCGACCCGATGCGAACGGATCAGTGTGCCGCGATCTAATACCTTGGCGATGTTCTCCAGCCCCTGCGAGATCTCAACCCCGTCAATCGCGGTCGGAATACTCGGGAAGGTGCTAAGTACTTCGCTGGAAGCCAGACCCGTCCGGTATTCGGTGTAACGCTTCGGGTCGAAAGTCTCCGTTTGAGCCATGCCTCCGGCCATCCAAAGTAGGATCATACTGTCCGCCTTCGGCACAAGCTTTGGTTGTTCGGAGCCGAGAAGCCGGGGCTCACCTCCCACCATCGCGGCCAGCGTCGCGGCGGCGGAGGCTCGGAGAAAGTGGCGGCGCGGCACTCCGCGAAAGATGTCATTTGGCGGTTTCGGCATAAGTAGAATCCTCAATAGATATACTGCGTCTCGGGAAGCATGAGCAGGCACCAGAGCAGGTCTTCGAGCCCAGCTTCGGAAGTCTTGCCTTGAGGAGCGAGCAGGCTCCGGGCAATTTGCGCTTCCTGCGTCGTTGGCTTCCGGCAAAGCGCTTCCAGAAACAAATCGTCGATCAGTTTGTCGGGCTGAGTAAGCACCGGAGGCGCGGGCAATGGGGGATCTGCGGACACGGCGATTAACTGATGCCGGTCCGGTTCCGCTGCGAAGACGAAGCCGCGAACGGCCGGCGAGATATCCGATCGATTGGAAGAGTCATCCAGAGCGAAATGTCCGCGCATCCGTTTGAAACCCAGGCCGCCAATGTCATAGATCAGCGTTGAAGGCACGCCCGGCGCGAGGGCATCAACGAACTCCTTGCCTTTAGAGGTTACCGCGCGCGGTTCAATCTTACTCAGAGTTGTCAGTGACGAAAGCTTAGTCGACCCTTGATCCCCGGTTAGTTCGACATCCGCCCACGCGGCGACGGTTCGCGAAGGATCGTAGCAGTCGACGTCGGTGATAACTAACCAGAGCTTGTTCACACCGGTAAGATCAATGTCTAGGTCAGCACTGTTCTTACGAAGAGTTTTGCTGTCGAACAACGGCGCAGGCGGCGACGGAAGCTGACCCAGCAACCGCTTGGCGCCCCGGCGGACCATCAGGCCCATGGTGTCGCCGTTCACCAGTTCAAGCGCTTGCAGCATGGTTGCGTCGGGATTCCGGGCAGTAACCACCTGGTCGCGAATGGGCCGTCCTAACTCCCGCGATAACGGCGTCGACTTGAGTTGCCACTCCCGCGCGAAAGTAGCTCGATCATCCGCCTGTAACACACGCCACTCGCCCGTCATGGACGATAGAGTATCGACAAACTGCTCGGCCGTAAGCCGCCGCGGGCGCGGACCCAGGAACGTGAACTCACTCGCTGGAGCCGCCTTCCCGGGGATCGACGGAAGCTGGTACGTGCGCGAATCCATTATCTGCCGCATCAGGTATTTCAAGTCGTAGCCGTGGTCCGAAAAGTCAACAGCGAGCCAGTCGAGTAAGTCCGGATTCCACGGTTTCAGATCCATCTCGTCGACCGGATCCACTAATCCGCGGCCGAAGAAGCGCGCCCAGACACGGTTGACCATGGTTCGCGCGAGCCGCCCATTCTCAGGCGCGGTGAAAAGCTTCGCTGCGGCCGCGCGACGCTCATCAACCGTTCCGCCGGACGGTACGGTTCCGATCTCAGGGAACAGGAATTCAGGGCCGGTATGCCTACCCGTCTTCACGTCGCAGCGCACCAGCTCCAATTCGTTCTGCTCAGCGAACAGCGCGGCCATCCCGTAGGATTGCTTCAACTGGTAGCGATTGATAAAGCTGTCATGACATGAGGCGCATTTCAGGTTCACTCCCAGAAACACCTGCGCCGTATTCTGCGCGGCTTGCATGTAAGGTGTCTGGCTCGCATTCACGTCACCGCGCCAATTGACGCCGAGCAGAAAACCCGCTGGACCGTCCTTACCAGGATTTACTAAGTCCGCGACCATCTTGTCATACGGCATGTTACTTTCGAGCGCCGGTTCGAGCCATGGCGTAATGGTCTGCCGCGTGCCGGCATAGTTCACGCCCTGATCATTCCGCAGTAAGTCGTTCCAGAAACTAATCCAGTTACCCGTGTACATCTTAGAATCGGCAAGCAGACGATCCACGGTCTTCTCGCGTTTCCTTGGATCGCGATCTTCCAGAAATGCGGTAACCTGCGCCGCCGATGGAACAATCCCCCAGGCGTCCATATATACACGCCGCACAAAAAGGTTGTCGGAAACCGGCGACGGGAACGCCAGACCTTTACTCCGGAAGTAAGCATCGACAAACCGATCGATCGGATTCGGGAACGCGGATTGCGGTACTTCAGGCCGGCGCGGCGCGAGCGGTGGATCCCACACAGCCGAGGGTTTCGGAGTCACGTCCGTCCAAGGCGCGTTTTGATCGATCCAGTCCGATAACAGTTTGATCTCCGCGTCGGACAGACGAGCACCGCCCATCGGCATCGCGGGAAGCGCCTTGCCGGTAACGCGGGCGATTAGTAAACTGGCCGACGCTTTTCCGGGAACGAGAGCGGGACCGCTTCGACCTCCCTTCAGCAAAGCCTCGCGGCTGGCAAATGACAGGCCGGCCCGGGGAGAGTCACCGCTATGACACGGATTGCATTTGGCGGCGAAGATCGGGTGGATCGAAGCCGCGAAATCAACTGGTTGGCCGGAACAGACCCCGCAGCCCAAAACGACGAAGAGCGCATTCGGCAACTTCAACTGCATCAATGTCGTTCATTCTATCGAGTTTCGAACGGCCCGAAGCAGGGATTAGATCGAGTCCTTCGCGGTTCCTGCATACTCAACCCGTCCGATCGGAAGCGGTCACACACCGGAAACCTTCAAACCGCTACTCCCGGGCAAAGGGTTGGCGGCCGAGTAACGGCTTTTTGCAGTCAAAGCGGCGTTTGGGCGTGGTCGTGGCTTGCCACCATCCCCTTGGCGGCAGACGGGAAGAAAGAATATGGGTTAACGACTCCCGCATCCAATAACCCCTAGCCACTCGCCATATTTACTCTATCGGACGGAGCCAACGCCCGACTTACGTCTGAGTGTTCTCCCCCAACAAACGAACGGCATTATGGTTATAGACCTTGATCAGAATATCTTCCGGCAATTCCAGCCCATAGATCCGCCACCTGCCTTGCGGCGGAATGTCGCACGGCGCATAGTCGAAGTATTCGTCCGGGGTCTCCAGAAAACGAAAGTAAATTTCGTATAGCTGCTCGCCGAATAACTGCTGCGGCATATCGTAGCCTTGTGGCGTTGCGTCGGTACCAAACAAAACCCGGTCCTGATACCTGTCGAAGAATTTGCGCGCCGCACGAGGCTGCCGGCCCAACTCACCGATCCGTGCCGCGATATCGACGCTTACATTCGGAAATCGGTCCAGGCATCCCGACACATGTTCCAGATCCTCCGCGAAGTTTCCTACATGGAGCGCCAGAAACTGCGTGTTTGGATGACGGGCGAAGACACGGTCGCGGGCGGCAAGTAACTGCGCCTTCGAAGGAAAATCGCCCCCATGAAAAGACCAGTCCGGGTGGGCGCTCAATTCTTCATACCGCTCGTTGAACCGGTCGACCGGTCGAAAAAACGCCGCGGGATCGGAGACGTGAATCGCGACTGGAATGCGCAGTTGCCCGCAGACGTCCCACATTGGATCGAATCGCGCATCGTCGACACCGATCAGCGGCCCCGTCGTAACGCCTTCGCGAAGAAAGAGTCCCAGCGTCTTCAGAATTTTCAAGCCGCGCGCCCCTGCGCGATGCGCATCGACAACCGCATCGGCCTGCGAGCGGGAATAGTCAGGCTCTAAGACCCGGCCAAAGTCAGGCGTGGTGAAAGTGTAAAACCGGCTGGGTTCGGCGATATCGAACTGTGTAACAGACTCGCCGAGTCCCGTCCCCCAGCCCCCGGTAAGATTGACCAGCGCGCGGACATTCATGCGGTCCATGACGGGGAGTAAATCCGCGGGCGTAGCCAGGTAACGCCGCGAACCGGACATCTCGATGCCGCTGACTTGTTCCTCAGCCCAGCAAAGATGTGTGTGAATATCAATGACGGGGAAACGCGCGCGCTCGATTGGTGTGCGCGCCCCGCGAAGCATACTTTCCGGTTGGTAGCTACGCAGATCCAGTGATGGGTAAGCCAAACGGGATTATACGAGGGAGGGCTCGGCGATGCGTTTAGGCACTAATGGATTTGGTTCGGCAGCCGTTCACAAAGCGCGGTAAATGCCCACACTTGCGAGAAACGCCGAAGGTAGTTTCGTTCGCTCTTGGAGATGCACACCAGGCGGTACGTCTCGTTGTCGCGCCGGAATAAGAGTCCGATCTCCGGCTGCTCGAAGCGCGATGCGCCGTAAAACAGGATCTCCTCGAGCGGCTTCGCCGGCGCGCATTCGGGCGTACTCTGGCCCGCCGGATTGGTTGCTTGCTTGCTCGAACGACGGTTTGTCGAGACCGGCTTCTTCGTTTGTTGCAACATACGGTTGTCTACTCCGGCCGCCGAGTCCGCGGACGTTCGTCAGCGGCCTTTTCGAGCGCCATCGACTGCAAGATCATGAGTTGTACGTTGAGCAGGTAAGCCAGCGCTTGTTTGCGCTCCTGTTCTGTGGCCGGCAGCGATAATTTATGCATTATTGCCAAAACAGTATGACGCCCACGCCTTCCGTCTCATGAAAAATCCGGAATCCCCAATGTTGATCCGGTCGAAGCCGCTTACCCGTCTCGCGGATTGGAGGATTGCAGCCGTTGCTTTCGAAGATTTTTGCGAGCGCCGGCTCGGCCTGATGCTGGTCGCCGGAACCGTTCTCTACTTTGCGGCAATGACGGTTCAGAGCGCCTTCAAGCCCCTGTGGTACGACGAGATGTTCACCCACTATCTGGCGATGCTCCCCGTCCGTCGCTTGTGGGCTGCGCTATGCGCCGGAGCGGAAGTTCACCCTCCTCTTTCGATCGTAGCCGCCCACTTCGCACAGGCTCTGCTCGGCCCCACCGCGCTCGCCACGCGTCTGCCGGAGATCTTCGCGTTCTGGCTTACGGCGATAGCCGTCTTCTTTCTGGTGAGAGGAACACTCGGCGTGTCATGGGGCTTGGCCGCGATGCTTTTCATCTTTATCTCGGATGCGGAGTACTATGCGACAGAGGCTCGCCCGTACGCCATCGTCCTGTGCTGCGCGGCCGTGGCGCTGCTGTCGTGGCAAGATCTGCATGGCCGCCGCCGTCACTTTTTCCTGGTCTGTATCTTGCTGTCTATGGCGGCAGCCGTATCCGCTCACTTCATGGCGGTATTGGTTGCGATCCCAATCGCTGTCGGAGAGGTGGTCAGGACGCGGCATCGACGCCGGATTGATTTCCCGTTCTGGCTTGTCACCGTCGCCGGACTTAGTGTCATTCTCTTCTATCTGCCGATCATGCATGCGGCCCAGCAGTATCTTGCTCATAACTCACAAGGCGCCGGACATACTGCCTCGATTCCCGTACTCTTCGGCTTGCTCCTGCTTCCTTTGGTACCTGTCCTGGCCACGGCGCTGATCGGTTTATGGATGACCTGCGGGCTTCCCTCGCGCAGCGCTTCCGTGACAGTTGCAGCGAGCCAGGGGAACGGAATTCGTTCTTATAATATTGCCGCCGCGCTGGCCTTCTTCCTGCTTCCGCTTTGTCAAGTTGTACTCGAGCATTGGACCCGGTCTGTCAACCCCAGGTACACCCTGTCCTATGTCTTAGGCGCGTCTTTGCTATTTACTTATGGATGCGCGCGCATGTTCAACAGAGCGAGAGCCGCCGGTTTTGTCTGCCTGCTCTTTTTCGCTTCCGCGCTGGCAACCGGGGCGCTGCTGCACTACCGGGCCGTACATAAGCTGCCCCTATGGCCGCCGCGGATCGATACGTCGGAACTTCCGGACTTACCCATCCTGGTGGATCAGGGATTCCATTACACACCGCTCTACTGGTACAACCCGGCCTTACAGAGCCGGATGTACTTCGTCGCGAGTCCCGAGGATGCCCTGCGCGTTTCCCACTCCGATACGGCCGAACTAAACCTATTATTTGAAAAGGATTGGGCGCCGATCAAGGTCGCCGAAAGAAAGCAGTTCTACTATCCAGGTTCGAAGTTCCTCTACTACCAGAGTTTCGTCGACGGCATTATGTTCCCCGACTGGCAGATAGAAGCAATGAAAGACCTAAAAGCGAGCGTCACTCTATTGAAACGTCTAACCCCGACGGACGTGATTTATCAGGTAACAATCCCGCAGTGATCACTTCGCAGGCGGTGGTTGCGCCAGGTAGTCCTTAACGCTGGGCGGCAGTTTATCGGCGGTAGCCAGAAGCTGGCTGATCTGCCACATCTGTGTCTCGCTGAGCGATTCCCGATAAGCGGGCATGCCAGTCAATCGAATCCCGTTAGCAACTTTCCAATAGGTCTCACCCGGAGGGTCGTCCGTCACACCCGTTCCCGTAAGCAGTTTTGGCGGTTTCGGAAACATCCCTTTGGCAGTAGGCGTTTGCACGCCGTCGCTCATGGCGTGACAAACCGCGCAATTCTCCCGATACAGATGAGCGCCGGCCATCAAGTTACTTTCATCGGCCGGGACGCCAGGCTGCTTCGGAGCCTCCTTATCGATCCGCGCATCCAAAGCCATATGAGCCAGCTTCCGCTCCAAAGGGAACGGAGGCGCCGCAGTAGCAACCGGGGCGTAACCAAATCGCACATAGAAATAAACGCAAACCGGAACCAAGATAATACCGATAATCAACCCAAGAAAGAATCGCATTCGCTTTTGCCTTTATCCGTGTTGTTCTGAAAACACCTGTCTGCATACTGAGCCGCGACGGTAACGGAGCTGGTGCTCCGGAAAAGAACCTCTCGAATGCTTTTGCCGCGAGAACGCGGATGCCCAGGTTGTAACCGCTCCGTCACCGTCGCGGCTCAGTATGTGGTATTTGCATCGACTCAAACGCTGGTTTTCATTCCCCAGGGTGGCCGCAGGCCATATGTGGTTCATCTGTGTTCATCCGTGGCTAATAGGTTTAGCTGTATAAAGCCCCATCCTCTCCTTAGCAACCCGCACCGTAGCATCCGCGATAGGCTCAACCCGTTCGCGGCCCTCACGCAATACCCCGTCAAGATATCCGGGATCCGCAGTAATTCTCCGGTACTCAGCCTGTAACGGTTCCAGTTTCTCGACTACCATCTCAGCCACACGCTTCTTCAAATCGCCATACCGCAGACCGGTAAACTCCGCAAGCATCTCCGAATCCGATGCTCCACTAAAGGCTTGATAGATCGTCAGTAAGTTAGCGACCCCTGGTCCCATAGTCTCAAAATCTACACCAGGGTTGGAATCCGTAGTAGCCCGCATGATTGTTTTTCGTATCCGCGCCGGATCATCCAGCAGCCCCACCGCATGTCCACTGCCCTCGGCCGACTTACTCATCTTGGCCGTAGGATCGTCGAGTCCCATGATACGCGCTCCAACCTGCGGCAGGTGCGTCTGCGGCACCGCGAATGTATCGCCATAGAGTGAATTAAATCGCTGAGCAATATCTCGCGTCAGTTCCAGATGCTGCGACTGATCGTCACCCACCGGCACAATCTGCGCCTGATAAAGCAAGATATCGGCAGCCATCAAGACGGGATACTGATATAGCCCGTCTCCTACCGTCTCCTGCTTCTCGGACTTAGTTTTGAATTGAGTCATGCGCGAAAGCCATCCCATCGGCGTGACGCAGGTAAGAAGCCAGGCTAACTCCGCGTGGGCATGCACGTCGGATTGGACCACGATGGAAGACTGCCGCGGATCAATCCCCGCCGCCAGAAACAGGGCCGCCAGTTCACGGATCTTCGCGCGCAGCTCGGCCGGCGGCTGGTACACCGTAATCGCATGCAAATCCACAATGCAAAACACGCACTCATAGTCGCTCTGGATGCGCACCCAATTCAGCAGCGCGCCAAGGTAGTTACCAATGTGCAGGTTGCCGCTGGGCTGTATGCCGGAAAGGACCCGTGCTTTCATGTTGGATAAGGAAACCCCATCGTAACAGTGCAGATTGAAATCGAAAAGCTGGTCTACGGCGGGGATGGATTGGCGCGCGTCGACCGTGAAGTTGTCTTGACGCCGTTCGTTCTACCGGGCGAATGCGTCGAAGTAGAACGCGAGCCGAAGCGATCCGGCATCGCCCGAGCGCGCCTCGAAGCCGTGCTTACCGCATCGCCCCGGCGCGTCAAACCGGAGTGCCCTTACTTCGGCCGTTGCGGCGGCTGCCATTACCAGCACGCCGCCTACGAAGCGCAGGTCAGTGCCAAGTCCGCTATTCTTCATGAAACGCTTGAGCGTGTAGGCAAAATCAAGCAGCACCCCGAGATCGAGATCATTACCGGCGAGCCTTGGCAGTACCGCAATCGCGTGCAACTGCACTTTGCGGACGGCCGGGTCGGATATCGGGAGATGCGCTCGCGCAACTTAATCGCCATCGATCACTGCCCCATCAGTTCGCCCAAGTTGAACGAGGCGATCGTCAAACTCAGCCGTCTTGTACGCGAACGCCGCTGGCCCGCGTTTGTCGAGACGATAGAGCTCTTCACGAACGAGCGCGAGATTCAGCTAAACGTCCTGGAAACCAGGCAGCCGGTGGCGCAGCGCTTCTTCGATTGGGTCACGCGTGAGATCGATGGGATCACGCCCGGAGCGATCGAATATGACGGCCTGCGCGTCAGCTATGGATCGTTCTTCCAGGTCAACCGTTATCTGATAAGCGCGCTCGTAGACGCGGTCGTCGGCGACGCTCGAGGCGGCCACGCGCTTGACCTGTACGCTGGGGTTGGCTTGTTCAGTTTGCCTCTGGCGGAACGGTTCGCAAAGGTGATTGCGGTCGAATCCGGCTCCGGGGCGGTGCGCGATTTGAGAGCGAACGCCGATCGCGTGCGTGCCCCGAGCGAAGGCGAAATCGAGGCCCATGTAGAGAACGTCGACGTCTTCCTGGCAGGTTACGAGGGACGCCCCGACTTAGTCGTGGCCGACCCGCCGCGCACCGGCCTCGGAGTTCACGTCGCTACTCGATTGAGCGAAATCAAGGCCGCCCAGATTGTGCTGGTTGCGTGCGATCCATCAACCCTGGCCCGCGATGCCGCTGTCCTGCTTCAGTCGGGATATGCGCTGGACAAACTGGTGCTGATCGACCTCTTCCCGCAGACCTTCCACATCGAGACTATTGCTAGGTTTCGTCCTCTCGGAGGCTAGGTTCGGGGTTCAAAAGTCTGCACTGTGCTTCACGCCACATTCCACGTCGGCAGCCCCCTCGCCGGTGTCCATTGTCTGCTGGTCCATGGTAGCTTCGAGTCATGCGCTTACGACTTACACTTATTGCAGCATTTACCATTGCTTCGCTCCACGCCCAGGAGGAAACTCCGGACAAAAGGCTCCGTCACTCGGCCGACGTTCTCCGCGAGATTATGGCCGCACCCGACAAGGGAATTCCGCACGATCTGCTCGCCAAAGCGCAGTGTGTCGTCATCGTTCCCGGATTGAAGAAGGGCGCGTTCCTGGTAGGCGGCGAATATGGACGCGGATTCGCGGAATGCCGGAATCACGGATCGTGGAGTGGACCGGCCGCTGTCCGGTTCAGCGGCGGCAGCTTCGGGCCCCAGATCGGCGCCGAATCAACCGACGTGGTCATGCTCGTCATGGGCGAAAAAGGCTTGGAGCGCCTCGCTTCTGACAAATTTACGCTGGGCGCCGACGCTTCGGCGGCAGCCGGCCCGGTGGGACGTACCGTCGCCGCTGACACGGATGCTTCACTCAAGGCCGAAATCCTGACCTATTCGCGCTCGAAAGGCGCCTTCGCCGGTGTCTCTTTGGAGGGCACGGTCGTGACTCAGGATGGCGAGGAGAACTCCAAGATTTACGGCCACGATGCCAACAACCATGCGATTCTCCACGGCGAAGTGAAGGACACGACACCGAATCCCCTGGCTCACGTTCTGGCGCGTTATGCCCCGCGGCACAAGAAAGCGTAGAAAAACGGTTTTCTGTATAAATCGGCTTACGCGCTCCCAGATTTCGTGCTTCAACTTCTGCCACCACTACATGTCGTAGTGGTGGCACTTTACTTTTCACGCATTCGGTCCTATGCTAAGTGCAATCCCCCGAGTTTGAACGTGAGGAAGGAACACGCGCTTTGCTGAAGCTGAAACGAGTTGAACTACAAGGATTTAAGTCCTTTTGCGACCGCACCGAACTGCGCTTCCGGGGGGATGGAATCGCCGCGGTGGTCGGGCCGAACGGTTGCGGCAAGAGCAATCTGAGCGACGCCATCAGCTGGGTCCTTGGCGAACAGTCGGCGAAGAGCCTGCGCGGCTCCCGCATGGAGGACGTAATCTTCGCCGGTACCCGCGACCGAAAAGCGCTGGGCATGGCCTCGGTGACCATGACGCTTCTGGATCCGACGGCGAAAGCGCCCGCCGAACCGCAGGAACAGCCGGTCGAAGTGACGGTCCTGCCGCTAGCCGAAAACGGCGCTGCGAATGGGAACGGCCATGGTCCCGAATCGCGTATCCGGCATCTTGGCAAGACGCCGTCTCACGTCACTCCCGGCGAAATCACCATTACCCGGCGCCTTTTCCGCAACGGCGAAAGCGAGTACCTGATCAACGGGCGCGCCGCCCGGCTCCGCGATATTCAGGACCTGTTCATGGGAAGCGGTCTCGGCCCCGAAAGCTACGCCATCATCGAACAGGGCCGCATCGGTCAGATCCTCAGTTCGCGGCCCTACGACCGTCGCGCGGTTATCGAGGAAGCCGCCGGCATCACCCGCTTCAAATCCCGCAAGCGCCTCGCCGAAGCCAAGCTGGAAAGCGCCAAACAGAACCTCGCGCGCGTCTTCGACATCCTTGAAGAAGTCACCCGTCAGGCCAATTCCCTGAAGCGGCAAGCCCAACGCACCAAGCGTTACGGGGAACTGAAAATCGAGCTCGATACGCGCCTGCGCACCAGTCTCGGCGCTCGTTCGCACCAGCTCGAAGGGGAGATCGCCCGCATATCGGTCGAGCTGGAAAGCGCTGCCGCGGAACTGCGCGAAGCCACCGCGGGGATGGAGGAAAGCGAAGCAGCCCGCGCCGAACTGCAAACCGCCTGTTACCAGCTTGAGGCCGCCCTCACTGAGGCCCGCAAGAATCTGGCGCAGCTGCACGTCGAAGCGGAACGCACACGCGGCAAGCTCGAGGCGCAGGTGAAGGAAAGCGGCGCGATTGAAGGCCGCATGAGCCGCAACGAAGCCGAGACCGTCGAGCTCGAATCGCGTTTGGTCGCGCTCGATGCCGAACGCTCCACACTGCGCGGACACATCGCGGAACTCGAAAAAGAGATCACGACATCTCGAACCCTGCTTGTCGCCAAGAGCCAGGAGCGTGAGGGCCTACAGAACCGCGTCCGCGAGCAGGAGAAAGCCATCGAGGCCAATCGCGTTGCCGTTCTGCGGCTACTTGGCGAAGCCTCCACACTCAAGAATCAGCTCGCGCAGGTGAACGAATTTCTGGCGTCTATCGACCGCGAAACGGCCCGGGCCAAACGTGAGGAGGAAGCCGCCGCCATCGAATCCGAGCGCTTGACGGCCGCTCGCGAAAAGCTGTCTCACGACTTTAGCCGCCAGCAGATCGAGCTCGAAACCGTTACGGGCGAGCGCCGCCGCACCGAACAGGACCTTGGCGAGCAGCGCAAGAAGGCGGCCGACCTTCGCCAGCAGATCGAAGCCATGCGCGGCGAGTCTTCCCGCCTGCGCGCCCGCAAAGAATCGCTGGAGAACGTGCTTGCGCATCACTCGTACACGACCGATACCGTCAAGAAGCTCCTGAGCGCCTTCGAACGCAGCGGAACCGTGAAGGCTGCCGGTGTTTTGGCGGACTTCGTCGAAGCCGACCCCGAGTTCGAAAAGGCCGCGGAAGAGTTTCTTCATCACGAGCTCGAATACGTCGTCGTCGGCAGTTGGGACCAGGCCGAAGCCGGCATGCAGCTGCTTCGTACCGATCTCGAAGGCCGCGCCACATTCGTCGTTGAACACAGTGAAACCGACGCCGGAGAGCACGTCAATACGCCCGGCCTGGCTCCGCTCGCACAGCACCTCCGCTTTTCGAACGGACTCACCGGGCAGGCCCACAACCTGCTGCCGCGCCTCGCCAATTGCTATCTGGCCGGCTCGACCGAGCAAGCCCGCGAGATGGCTGCGCGGTATCCGGACCTCTACTTCCTGCTCGATGACGGCCGCTGCTATCAGGGCGCAACGCTCACCGGCGGCCGCAAGAAAGCGTCCGGTCCGCTGGCTTTGAAGCGCGAAGTCCGTGAAGTGACCGCGGCTCTCAGCCAGAAAGAGCGCGAGCTCTCGATTCACGTACAAACCCAGGAAGAGCTCTCCCTCGGCATCACGCAACTGGAAACCGAGCTTGAGCGGCTGCGCCACCAGCAACAGAGCCGCGAGAAGGACGCCGTCGCGCTTCAGGCCGAACAGCGGAAGCTCACCGAAGACTACAACCGCACCCAGTCCCGCATCTCCGTCGCGCGCCTGGAACTTGATCGCCTCGAAAAGGAGAAGGAGCGCTCCGCCGCCAAGCGCGAAGAGAACGGCGCCGCAGTCGAAGTGAAGGAACGGGAACGCGCCGAACGCGAGCGCGCGCTCGAAGCCGCGCGATCCGATATGGAATCCATCGAAGCCGCCGCCCATCTGGCGCGCGAAGAACACTCGGCCCTGCGCGCGGAGCTCGCCGGTCTTGAAGAACGGTTTCGTGCGCAAAGCACCGCCTTGCAGCGTCTGGATGGCCAGCATCGCGAGATGACCAACCGCCGCCAGAACCTGAGCGCGGAAATCCAGCGCATGGGTGAAACGCGCGCGCACCTGCTGGCCGAAAACATCGAGCTCGATAAACGCAGCGCGCAGCTGGCCGAGGAAGTGCTCACCGTCGAGACCGCCGCGGCGGAACTGGCCAATCGCGAAACCGGGCAGCGCGCCGCCCTGACCGCCGCGGATGAAGCGCTGAAAGCTATCCGCGTCCGCATCGAGGCTGGGCACGTCCGCAAAGGCGAGGCCGAAGTCGCTCTCGTCGGCCGCCAGTCCGAACTGCGCTTCCTCGACGAAACCAGCCAGAAAGAACTGGGCGTGCCTCTTTCCGAGATCGAACGGCCGGAACATGATTTCGATGACGAAGCTCTCGCTGAAGCCGAGCGTTCTTATCGTGAAGTTCTCGCCAAAATCCAGGGGCTTGGACCCATTAACCCCACCGCGCTCGAAGAATTCGAGGCAGCGTCGCAGCGTCAGGAATTCCTCACGGCGCAGCGCAAAGATCTGATCGATTCCATCCGCGACACCGAAAAAGCGATCGCCGATATCGACCAGATCTCGAAGGCCAAGTTCATGGAAGCCTTCGAGGCGATCAACGCGAACTTCAAGGTCTGTTTCACCACGCTGTTCGGCGGAGGCACCGGCGAGATGCGCCTCACCGATGCGGAGAACGCGAACGATAGCGGGATCGACATTGTTGCCTCGCCTCCAGGCAAGAAACTGCAGAACGTGCTGCTGCTCTCGGGCGGCGAGAAAGCGTTGGCGGCGCTAGCTCTACTGATGGCGATCTTCCGCTACCAGCCGAGTCCGTTCTGTGTGTTGGACGAGGTCGACGCGCCGCTGGACGAAGCCAATATCGGGCGATTGACGCGCTTGTTGCGCGAGATGAGCGCGGATACGCAGTTCATCGTAATTACGCACTCCAAGAAGACCATGGAATCCGCTCAATCGATGTACGGCGTCACCATGCAGGAAGCGGGAGTTTCAAAGCTGGTAAGCGTGAAATTCGAAACGAGCGAGCGTGAATTGGTTCGCGAAGTCGCGTAAGCAAACCCAGTCACGCAACCCCATTCCGAGGGAAAGCGACCGGTGGCGCGGGCAGGCCTTGGCAGCCTGCCCTGGGGCGCACCGGGACCTTACTTACGGGGACGGTGGTGGACGACCGGCTTGGGCTTCTCCACGGTGATTCCCTTGATCTGGGAATTTTCGCCGCTGAAAGTCAGCAGGAACGGATCTTTCTGGAAGGAATCGGCGTAGCCCTTGATCTGGATGGGCTGTCCTACGACGAGCTTGTTGTTGACCGGCTTCTCGTACTTGATGAGCGCGTCGCCCTTGGGATCATCGATCGAGATGGTGATTTCAGTCGGTTTTTCGTCGGGCTTCCAGGAAACGACCTTGGCGTTAAATTCCTGCGGAATGATGGCGCCCTTCACGCTCTTATCGAAATAGGCCTGGCCGTCGGTGTCGATGAGCGTTGCCTTCAGGTCGCGCCAGAGCTTGATGTCGGGATGCTGCGCGAGATACGCTTCTTCGCCGCCGGCCTTTTCTTTCTCGCGATCGACGACACTCTTGATTTTGAAATCGGCCGGAGGCAGTGCGCTCTTGGACGCGAGATCCTTCAAGTCCTGCAGGCCCTTCGGATCGTCGTCACCGTGATAACCGTTCCAGGCTTTCGTCAAGTAGTCGGAGGCGCTCTTCTTCCCGTCCGCCGGGAGTCCGCCTGTACCGGAGATCGATACGGCGCGAGCCCATTGATAAAGCGCTTCGGGATACCGGCTCATATCTTTCTGTCCCGCGATGGCCGCGCCGAGCCAGTAAGCGACCTGCGCGTTTTGATCGTTCAGGGCCACATACTTCTTGAACTCGGCTTCCGCGGTGGGGTAGTCCTTAGCCTGGAGCGCGATGTAACCCAGCACTAGATGCGCCTGCTGTTCGACTTGTCCGCGCGCCTGCTTCCACTGATCGTCGGTGACGGCGGGCGGCTTAGCTTCGGGAGCGAACGCGGCGTCGAGGTTGGTCAGCAGGCTGGTCGCGGCGTCTTTCGCCTGGCTCGTCTGATCGGGTGTCACGCCGGGTTGCAATCCCTTCGCCGCGATCTTGCTCCAGGTGTCCATAAACGCCAGAAGGCGCTGGTTCTTGAACTCGGAGTCCGGATACTTGTCTTGCCAGGCTTTGAGGAGCGCCAGTTTCTTGACAAGGTCGGTTTCTTTCGATGCTGCCGTCAACGCATCGTATTCGCCCTGATCCTTCACTTTCGGCTGCGCCGGAGCGCTCTGGGCAGCGGCGCCCGCGGGCGCCTGCGCGAAGCCGGACGTAATCGTCAAAGTTACGGCTAATGCTGTTCCGGCGAACACTCTTACCAGTCGATCAAACACGTGGGTGCTTCCCCCTTCTTTCTTGTCTGCTTTCGAAATGATACTCAAGCGCACCGGATTCCCGGCCAAACCGCGCACTGTATAACGATATAACGAAGACGTTTCCGTCGAGAGCGGATACTTGCGGAGTATAGCCGAATGCTCAGGACGCCGCAATATATCTGACGCCAACAACGTTCGGCGAGTTCCTGTGGACCGCCCGGCAAACCCCCATGCTACAATCCGCGATCGGTTAAATGCGCTATTTGGATTGGGGCGTTATCGCGGCCTACCTGCTGGGAGTGACCTGGTTTGGAGCCCAGTTCGGCAAACGCCAGACAGGGCTCGCTGAGTACTTCCTGGGCGGCCGCACGGCGCCCTGGTGGGCCATTGCGCTCTCGATCGTCTCCGCCGAGACGAGCACGCTGACCATCGTCGGAACACCGGCGCTCAGTTTCCGCGGCAACTTCGCGTTTCTGCAAGTGGTGTTCGGGTATCTGCTGGCCCGCGTCGTGATCTCCGTCCTGTTCCTGCCGGCGTACTTTCGCGGCGAGATGTTCACGGCTTATCAGCTGATGCAGCGACGCTTCGGCGAGCGGGTCCGCAGATTAACCGCGCTAATTTTTCTATTCACGCGCGCGTTGGCGGAAGGGGTTCGGGTATTCGCGATTTCCATCGTGATCTCGATTGTCTTAGGTACCGGCGAAGCGATTTCAGTGGTGTTGATCGTGGCTTTAACTCTCATTTACACCTTCGAAGGCGGAATGACGGCCGTCATTTGGACCGACGTGTTGCAGATGGGGATGTACGTTGCGGGAGCGGCGGTCAGCCTGGTCGTGATGCTTGGGAAAATCCCCGGCGGCTGGCATCATGCGGCGGCGGTTGCGTCGGCTGCCGGTAAGTTTCAAGTGCTGGACTTCCGGACCGCGCTGAATCTCCCGTACACCTTCTGGGCCGGTCTGATCGGCGGCTGTTTTTTGACCACGGCGAGCCATGGGACGGACCAGCTCGTCGTGCAGCGGCTATTGAGCGCGCGCAATGAGAAGGAGAGCCGGCGTGCTCTGTTTGCAAGCTGGCTGGTGGTGTTTCTACAATTCACGTTGTTTCTGGTGATCGGGGTTCTGCTGTGGACTTACTATGGCGACTATAGTCTGAAAGCGCCGCAGCCGATGGATCGGATTTATCCGCTCTTCGTCTGGGAGAATCTGCCGATTGGTGTGCGCGGGGTGGTGATCGCGGCCATTCTGGCGGCGGCGATGGCGAATCTGAGTGCGGCTTTAAACTCGCTCGCGTCTACTACGGTTGTGGACTTCGTTCGCGGTGTACGTGACGAACGCCGTCAGATGCTCTGGGCGCGATGGGCGACGGTTTTCTGGGGCATCGTGTTGGTGGCTATCGGCCTCGTGGCGCGCTCCTGGGGGACCGTGCTGGAGTCGGGCCTGTCGATCGCATCGGTGACGCTGGGGCTGCTTCTGGGAGTCTTTCTGCTGGGCGTGCTGACCAGCCGCGTCGGAGAACGCGGGGCGGCCCTGGGAGTCGTGATCGGGCTCGCGTCCATTTTGTGGGTGCGCTTCGAAACGTCCATTGCGTTCACCTGGTGGGTATTTATCGGAAGCACGGCGACGTTCCTTAGCGGGTATGCGGGTTCTTTCGCTCTGAGGGAGAGCACATCGATTGACTGAGCTGAAGCGGGAACTAGGCATTTGGGCGGCCATGGCGATCGTCATCGGCACGGTAATCGGCAGCGGCCTCTTCCGCGTGCCGCAGACCATGGTGCAGAGCGTCGGAACGGGCGGTTACGTGATGCTGGTCTTCGTGGTGGGCGGGCTGCTGTCGCTGGCCGGTGCGCTGAGCTACGCGGAGTTGGGGGCAGCGATGCCGGGCGCGGGTGGCGAATACGTGTACCTGACGGAAGCTTACGGTCCGGTCTGGGGTTTCCTCTACGGATGGACGCAGATGTGGGTCGCGAAGTCCGGCTCGATCGCGACGCTGGCGACGGCTTTCTTCGAATACATGGCCACGTTCCGCCCGGACCTCGAAAAGGTCTTCTACACGATTCCCTTGCCGATCGGAGAACATGGCGCGCCGCTCCCGCTGAAATACGGACAAATCCTGGCGATGGTTCTGATCCTGTTTCTGGGGCTGATTAACTATTTCGGCGTTAAAGCCGGCGGAGACGTTCAGGTGGTGATGACGGCCATCAAAGTCGGCGCGATCGCCGTCGTTATTGTGGCGGGGCTTATGTACAGTAATGCGGGCACGGCCACGGCGCACGCGCAAACACCGCTGGCGCCGCTTACGGCCGCTGGATTCTTCGCCGCGCTGGTAGCCGCGTTATGGGCGTACGACGGCTGGAATAACGTGAGCATGGTGGCGAGCGAGGTGAAGCACCCCCAGCGGTATCTCCCGCTGGCGCTTATCGGGGGAACGCTGGCGGTGATGGTTCTGTATTTACTGGCGAACACGGCCTATTTTCACGTGTTGAGCGCGGCCGAAGTCGGCGCCAATAAGCGCGTGGCAGCCGCGATGATGCAGCGCGTATTCGGCGGATGGGGGGCGAGCGCGGTGTCGGTCGCGGTAATGATCTCGATCTTCGCCGCGCTGAACGGATCGATTTTATCCGGGTCGCGCGTGCCGTATGCGCTGGCGCGGGACGGCATCTTCTTCCGGTCGTTCGCCACGGTACACCCCCGGTTCGCGACTCCTTCGGTTTCGATACTGGGGCTAAGCCTCTGGGCGGCTGTGCTGGTGTTTTCCGGCCGGTACGATCAGCTCTACAATTACGTGATTTTTGCGAGCTGGCTGCTGTATGGGATGACCACGGCTGCCGTTATCGTATTGCGGAGAACGCGGCCGGATTTGCAACGCCCGTACCGGACGCTGGGCTATCCGGCGGTCCCGCTGCTGTTCGTGGGGGCGGCGGTTCTGCTGGAAGTTTTCACGCTGAAGAACTCTCCGCGCGAATCGGTAGCGGGTATCGTGTTAATTTTACTTGGCTTACCATTCTATTTCTATTGGAAGCGGCGAAACCGTGATAATATCTGAGCGAGCGCCAAAGCGCGCACCCCGTTTCGGAGTTCCTCGGTAGAAAACTTCCTTCTAGTACCAATTCTGTCCGATTGTTCTGAATTCAGAACAATCACCTTGCGTTCGCCTCTCAATTCCTGTAAAAAGTCAATAGGCACATAAAATCATCCGAATTTGTTCTGTATCCGGAACAAACCGGTTTTGTCCTGCCAAATACTGGAGGCAATGATGGACGTCACAAAGATCTTGACCGAACTAAAGCAGGAGCGCGAACAACTTGAAGAAGCGATCCAGAGCCTTGAGCGCCTCGCCCGGGGCCGCGGCAAGCGTCGCGGGCGTCCGCCGGCATGGCTAGCCGTGGAGAAGCGTCGCGGGCGTCCGCCGGGCAGCAAGAACAAGTCCGCGCAGCCGAAATCGATGGCGGCAGCCTAGGCCGCCGGTCCGCGAGCGTAGGATCGCGGATTCCCGCACGGTCCCGGCCCTCCCGATCGGACCGGAGGCGTCAAGCGGACGCGTGATGGCCAGAACCGCATTGCTATCTGACCGGCTTCAAGGTAACTCGTTCCAGCTGCATCACGTTCTGGCCGTCTTTACCTGCGATCTTCACTTTCACCTGTGACTTGCCGGCCGGTAGTTCCAACTCTCCGATTCTGTCCTCCCTGAAGACCCAATCCCCGGCGTCCGGGTGGAAACGTAACTCTCCCGAGCGATCCCCAGCGGTGCGCCAGGCGCTGCCGGCGGGGCGCGTCTTGCCGGCGCTCTCTCATTCCGAACGAGAGCGAAATCCCAGCGTATCGATACACACCCCCTTCAATCCGGTACTTTGGTGCGAATGCCGCTGCGTGGTCTTCAGGAGGTATGAGCTGCGCCTGCCGATCTGGACCATTTCAAACGCGTAGTTGGAAGGGATGATGCGGTTTGGACCTCGATCGCTTCTAGCCGCGCCGCTTCCTCCCCGCTGGCGCCGCTCTGTGGGACGCAAGCGCGACGGCGGGGTTGGCGAGGCCTAGGACGGGCAGGGCTCAAGACAGCTATTCTGCGATGGACCAGGTGTGATCTCTCCCGCGAGACCATTTCAGACGCGAATTTCTCGGTTTTTGCGTGCGCGGCCTAGCATCGAGCAATGGCGCGAGCCGACCCCGCGGCCGCGCTGAATATGTCGGGCCGGTTTCCAGCGCATCGGCATCGATGAAGTGAGGCATCGCACAAAACTTGGCTGGTAACGATGAGCTTCACACGGTCGTCTGCATTATAAGCGCAAAATGAGCGCATAGTAAGAGCTTGATTTATTATATAAGATGCGTATACAATACACCCTTGACGTCTCCGTTTCGTCAGCAACCAAAGTGATCAAAAATCCCAGGCATCGTGTTCTCGGTTGTGCTTTGGGACTCCGCATTGCCGAGGTTATTGGGAAGAATCACCTGGATGGCGGATTGGGAAGAGAAGATCCCGAGGAGATTCACTAGTACGATGGGGGACGTTATGCATCTAAAAGAATCCAAGGAAGTGGAGAATATACGTATGGGGGCCGCGCCTAAGCCAGCCAAGAAGCCGCGCATCAACTTGAACCTCTCGGCGTCGTCCAGAGAAGAAGTCGGTCAGTTGGCGAAACTCACCGGCCGTTCGATAACCGAACTCGTGATTCTAGCTCTCAGCCTGTTGAAATTGGTAATTGAGGAGAGACGCAAAGGGAATAAGCTAATCATCACCAACGCTGATGGCACACCGCAAATGCAACTTGTCATCCCAGGACTATAAGTAAAAGACTGACGGCAGACCGTCAGATTGAGTCTCTGTTTTCGTCGATCTCATCATCCTCATCGCCCGTTCCCCACGTTTCCGTTTCGAGCAGCGGAAGCTGCAGTTCGGGGATGGCCGGATTGAACGTGCTGCCGGCCGAATTTTCGATGGGTTGCACCAGTTACTCCGAAGGAACCAGATCGTTTTCTCTCTGGGCTTCTAGAAGCGCGTCGAACCCCGCGATCTGGTCACTTATCTCCATCTTCGAATGTGCCGGAATTATTACCCGGAAACAAGCTGATGTCAAGGCGTTTTGGGCATTTTGGGTCGCGACACCCGGTGTAAAGAGATTCTGGTGAACGGCCGCCTACCCGCGGACGTTTTTCTTGCCCCCGATCCGTTTTGTCGGAATCCCTTTGGTTGATAATTTCTCGGTCGAAATCGGGGCTGCGCCACTCACTTTCATCCAGATATTCTGAAGAAGCTCGTTATCGGAGAGTTGACCCGTCGGGCGGGCGCGTATGCCGAGTTTCTTGATCATCTTCTGGATTTCAAAACACGGAGTTCCTACTGCCGCCGTGGCGTTGGATTGAGATCGCTTGAAGCGCAGAAAGGTTAAGCCGAACAGATCGGAGGGGAGCCGCAGCTCTTGCTCCATCCCTTCCGGAGCAACGATAAAACACCTTCTGTGCCCGAGTTTCCCCATGAACAGTCCAAGTTCGAAAACCACGTTATCTCTCACCGAGGCCCATGTCTTTCCTTTTATTTTCGTTATGTCATCCGGAGCGAAAACAAAGACGCCGAAATCGCTTTGATCGAGAGCGTTGAACAATTGTTCAAGGAAGAAGGTGGAAGGCTGTGCGACGCCCTGATTCCACACCACGACATTCGCTGTATGGTCCAGTTGGGCCTTAATCTCCTTTGCTAAATCCAAATTGTTTCCTGAGGACGCAATGAAGACCTCCGCCAGTTGCGCCGGCGGAGATTGAGCCGGTTTGCCTTTCGTCCTCAAAGCCAATGTTGTAATCCCATTCCACGATTCCTGGCCGGAAATCCTGCTATCTGACCGGCTTCAAGGTAACTCGTTCCAGCTGCATCACGTTCTGGCCGTCTTTACCTGCGATCTTCACTTTCACCTGTGACTTGCCGGCCGGTAGTTCCAACTCTCCGATGCTGTCCTCACTGAAGACCCAATCCCCGCTGGCATTCTTTACAGCCGCACTCAGGTTAGCCGCGCCGTCCAGGACGCTATAAGCAGATCCGATGGCCGGCTTCGTTGCGGCATAACTGATGGCTACCTGATACTTCCCGGCACGCGGAAGCTCGATATCCCAGTAAGGAATATCCTGCGGCTTCGACCACTGAGTGAGGAACACGTGGCCGAGCGCATTGTCCAGCTTCGCGCGCTGCTCGAACTGCGTCTCGATCTTGGCCGATTCGGCTCCCAGCGTGAGCATTCCGCCGGCGTCCGGGTGGAAACGGAACTCTCCCGCGCGCGGCGGACCATCCAGCTCAAGCGCAATCACGCTCGCCGCCTCATCCGGAGCTGCCTGGGGTAGGGTCAAGACAACGTCGCCCTTATCGCGTGCAATCGCTATCGGAGCGCCAGGAACCGCCAGCAGGTGCGCGGACAACACCTTGTTCTGCAGCGCCGGCACCCGCAGTTGCCCATCTCGCGGCCATTGAAAAACGTGCAGATATAACGTGTCGCCTTTCTGCGTCGCACGTCCGAAAAACGGCAGCGTGCTGAACGGACTGGCGCGCGTGGCGTAGATCGAGTCGCTATTGACCTTCATCCAGGCGCCCATCGCCTGCAGCCGCGAAACGAACTCGGGCTGGATCGTTCCGTCCGGACGTGGGCCGATGTTGAGAAGTAAGTTGCCGCCCTTACTTACAACATCGATTAACATGCGAATCAAGTCTCGATTGGTCTTGAACTGCGTCTCATACCGGTTGTATCCCCAGCTACTGGTATTAATCGTGACGCAGCTTTCCCACAGAGCCGGTTTCCCGTTGGCATCGGTAATCCCGGTCGCGGGAACGAACTGTTCCGGTGTTCCAAAGTCGCCGCGGCTGCCGGTTTTGCGATTGAACAAACGGTCGTTGATCAGAGTATTCGGCTGCATCTCGCGGATCATGCTATACACGCCATCCGCGTCGATTTCTTCAGGCGTGTGTTCCCATTCGCCGTCGAACCAGAGCACGGCGACATCGCCATACCGGCTGAGGAGCTCGCGCAACTGCGACCGCATGAAGTTCAGATAGCGCGGCATGTCGCCGCCCTCTTTCGGGTGGTCGGATTCCCAATCGCGTTTGGGCCGGTAATCCGGATGGTGCCAATCCATGATCGAGTAGTAGAATCCGAGCGGCATGCGGCGCGCCCGTGCCGCGTCGGAAAGCATCTTCAGCGGATCGCCCGCGTAGGGCGTCATCTTGATGCCGTAATCGCTAACATCCGAGCGGAACATGGAAAACCCTTCGTGATGCTTGGAAGTTATCACCATGTAGCGCACGCCCGCGGATTGCGCCAGATCGACCCACGCGAACGGATCGAAGTTCACCGGGTTTAGCTGGCGCGCGTACTCCTCGTATTCAGGCTCGGGAATGTGGAAGATGTTCCGCGCCCACTCGTCGCGTCCGATCACCGCGTACGCGCCCCAGTGGATGAACATTCCGAACTTGGCGTCCTGCCACCAGACCGTTCTCTGGTCAGGAGGAAGCGGGGGCTGTGAGGGTTGAGCAGCGGCGAAACGGGAAAGGGCTAGAGCAAGAAGGAGAAGACGGGAATGGATCCGGGGCATGGGAGTCGAGAATATCATCCCACCCTCACCGACGAGAGGCTTGACGCGGGGTCTACTTCAATTCGTTCATCAGCGGCACGAATGCCGACGGAAGCACCACCGGATGATGGACATCGGCGCCGGATGCGCGCCGCTCGGAATCCGGTGGGTTTAGAGAGTACGAGAGGTAGTCGATATCAACGTTCGTCAGCCCGAAGATGCGCGCATCCGTTTCCGAATGATCCGCGGCGGCCAGCCAAAAGGGCCCCTGCTGTTGGTACGTGTGCACAAAGCGCACGCTCTTAACCCAGAACGACGGAGCTTTGGCCGGCGCTCCCTCAATCCGGACGATGGCGAAATCCCGCGCATCGATCCACACGCGCCCTTCGATCAGGTACTTGGTGCGGACGCGAGGCGTGGCCTTCAGGATATAAGCGCTGCGGCCGCCGATCTGATCCATCCCGACAAGCTCAAACGAATAGTTCGAAGGGATAATGCGATTGGCCTCGAGCACTTCCGGCCGCGCGGCTTCCTGCTCGGTCTGCAGCATGCGAGTGAAGATGAACCGGCAAACCGACGGCGAACCGTGCTGGGCAAGTACCTCGAACGTCTTGGCGCCCGTGCGGCTCACCGTGACGCGTACGAGCATGTCGGCTTCGGTCTTGTGGCCGGGATTTAGCAGGTGGTAACGGCGGACCGAAGTATAGCCGTACATCGATTGCAGGCGACGGCTCTCGTGTTCCACCATCCGGCGCGCGATTTCGTCCGCGGACGGGAGCTGACCAGCGCTCGCAAAAGCGGCGGAAACCAGGACTACTGCCGAGATGCGTACTGCCGAATTGTGAATCATAGAACGTTTCGCGTTCCGGATTTAAGGTTAGCGCGACTTTAAGTTGGGAGCAATAGTTCCGGCAAAACACGACGCTTATTTGATGGAATTGTAGCCGGATCGAAACGTGGAAGGCCGCGGCATTCGTTAAGGCATCAATGGCGGGCCGCAAATAACAGCAGCGCGAATAAAACGAGGGGAATCATAGCGAGACCGACATAAACCAGGATTTGCCGGGTCCGCGGGGTGCGCCGGTTTCTCCAGTTTCGGAGCTCGGCCCGGTCGGCGACGCCCACTTGATCGAGATGCTCCAGATCCCACGCCATATCGCGCGCGCTGCTGTAGCGGTTGCGCGGATCGCGTTCGAGCGCGCGGTAGATCA
Organism: Nevskia soli; assembly: GCF_903970205.1. Taxonomy (GTDB): domain Bacteria; phylum Acidobacteriota; class Terriglobia; order Bryobacterales; family Bryobacteraceae; genus Bog-113. The sequence continues at coordinate 27,824 of NZ_CAJCHS010000256.1, forward strand.
CTTCCTGGAGTTGCGGCGAGATAGCGGGGTTCAGCTCCCGCGGCGGCACGGGATTGTTGAGTAGACGCTCATTCATGACAACGAAGGGGCTATCTCCGGTGAACGGTACTTTTCCGGTCAGCATCTCGTAAAGCAGCACCCCGACCGTATAGACATCGCTACGCGCCGTACCGCGCTGTCCCTTGACCTGTTCCGGCGAAATATATTCCGGAGTACCCATAGTGTCGCTGAACTTAGCGAAAGTAATACGGCGCGCGCCGGCCTGCCCGGCAATTCCAAAGTCAATCAGCTTAATGCGATCTTCACTATCGATCAGAATGTTCTCCGGCTTTAGGTCGCGATGAACGACACTTTGTGAATGCGCATACTCGAGCGCGTTGCAGATACTTATCGTCAGACGAATTGCGCGATCGATCGGAAGTTTGCCTTCCTCCTCGATAATCTGTTTCAGGGACCGGCCTTCCACCCATTCCATCACCATGTAGACGCGGCTTCGTTTTCCGTCCGGAAGTACCTTCACCACGCCGGGATGGTTCAGCTTGAGTCCGATGGCTTCTTCACGGCGGAAACGCTCGAACAGCTGCGGCTCGCGTTCGACTTCGGGGTGCGGCACTTTGATCGCTACCTTGCCGCCCGTGTATAAGTCGGTAGCTTGAAAGACAGAAGCCATGCCGCCCATCGCCACCAGGCGATCCAGCCGGTAATGATCAAGACGGTCGCCGGGCTGTAGAGGAGTCATAGATGCAACGGAGCACGCACTAGAGTTTATAAGAGCGTCCGCGGTAGATTCCAACACGCTCCACGGCCAGCACGCGAATCAGTTGAACGCTCACGTTATCGCTGCCATCGCGTTCGTTGGCTAGAGCGATCAGAGCTTCGGCGGCGTCTTTCAAATCTTTATGACCGCTTACGATTGCGGCCAGTTCGTCTTCCGCGATGGCTCCGTGCAAGCCGTCGGAGCAAAGCATGAGGATGTCGCCGGCAAACACCAGATGCTCGCTGGTCTCGACCGCGACAATCAAATCATTGCCGATCGATCGGGTCAGCATATTGCCGGCGGGCGATTGCGAGGCCTCCCGGGTGGTCAGTATGCCCAACCGGGCTTGTTCCGCGGGCAGGGTATGATCGCGGGTCAAGGCGAACGCCTGGCGGCGCCGGATCAGATAGCACCGGGAATCCCCGACATGAGCCACTACGGCCCGATCGAACCGGAGCGCGCAGGCAACCAGCGTCGTTGCCATACGGGTACCCTGTCCGGCACGACTCCCGGCCTGATAGACCTCGGTGTTCGCCGTCTGAATCAATCTTGACAACAGGGTTTTGTGCGACG